>JBGQCW010000017.1:0-12888 GCA_041495565.1 Candidatus Acidiferrum sp. | reverse complement strand
GACGCGCGCGCCTTCGACGGTACGCTCAGCGTGATTCAGCCGCTCATCGCTCCGCTCTACCGCACACATTCCGTGCGCGAAGTGCTCGCGGCTTTCGGCGACAAACCGGGAGTCTCGGATTACGAAGTGCTGAGGGACCGCTTGAAAGCCGCGTATCCTTCGGCGGATTTCGAAAAATTCTGGCGCAAGACGTTGAACGATGGTCTTGTCGCGGGCTCGGCGTTTGCGCCGATCAACCCCGCTCAAAAGTTTAGCGCCCTAAGCCTTCCGCCGACGAAAGCCACACCGACCGGCGAAATCGAATTCATTTTCCGGCCCGATCCTTGCGTCTATGACGGCCGCTTCGCCAATAACGGCTGGCTGCAGGAATTGCCGAAGCCGGTTACGAAGCTCACTTGGGACAATGCCGCTCTGGTCAGCCCAAAGACCGCGGAAAAGCTGGGTTTGACACACGAGGTGGGAGCGCGTGGCGGCGAGCATGGAAAGATTTATTCAAACGTGATCGACATTGCGCTTTCGAACAGCAAAGTCACTGCCGCTGCCTGGAGACTTCCCGGCCAGGCCGATGACGTCATCGTTCTTCCGCTAGGCTACGGCCGCAAGAAAGCGGGCTACACCGGCACGAACAAGGGCTTCAATGCCTACGCTGTACGCGCTTCCACCGCGCTCTGGACCGCCTCCGCCCCCGCCAGCGCGATCAAAAAAACCGGTGAAGACTATCCTCTAGCTTGCACGCAATATCACTTCAACATGGAAGGCCGCCAGATCCTGGCGACCGGCACGCTCGAGGAATACAAAAAGAATCCGGGTTTCGCCCACGAACACTCCGAAGAGGTGCCCAAAGAACTTTCGCTGTACAAGGAATTCTCCTACCCCGGCTATGCCTGGGGCATGGCGATCGATTTGAACAGCTGCAACGGCTGCAACGCGTGCGTGGTCGCGTGCCATTCGGAAAACAACATCCCCGTGGTCGGCAAGGATCAGGTGATGCGCGGCCGCGAAATGCACTGGATCCGCATCGATCGCTATTACGAGAAATCGGTCAAGTCCGCGACCAACGATCCATCCACTTACGACGAATCACTCTTTAATCCGGAGACGTTTTTCCAGCCGGTTCCCTGCCAGCAGTGCGAGAACGCTCCCTGCGAGCAGGTTTGCCCTGTTGGAGCCACCGTGCACAGCGCCGAAGGCTTGAACGACATGGTCTACAACCGCTGCGTCGGCACGCGCTACTGTTCGAACAATTGCCCGTACAAAGTGCGCCGCTTCAATTTCCTGCGTTTCCAGGATTGGGAAACGCCTCAACTCAAACTCCTGCGCAATCCCGAAGTCACCGTGCGCAGCCGCGGCGTCATGGAAAAATGCACCTATTGCGTGCAGCGCATCAACACCGTGCGCATCGAATCGGAAAACCAGAACCGCCCGATTCGCGACGGCGAAATCGTGACCGCCTGCGAAGCGGCCTGCCCGACCGAGGCCATCGTTTTCGGCAACGCCAACGACCCAAACAGCCGCGTCGCTAAATTGAAAGCGCAGCAGCGGAACTACTCGCTTCTCGGTGAGTTGAACGCGCGCCCGCGCACCACCTATCTCGCCGCTGTGCGCAATCCGAATCCTGAACTGGAGAAGGCATGAGCGCCGGGCAACCACCACTCGACTCTCCCAAGATCAAGCGTCTTTCGCCTGTGCTTGGGCCTGGGCATACCTATGGTTCGGTCACGGACAAGATCAGCGCCATCGTTCTTACCCGCCCCACTTCCCTGGGCTGGTTTGTCGGCTTCTCGATTGCCTTCAGCCTCATGGGGCTGATGACCGTCGCGATCGGCTGGCTCATCATCAAGGGCACCGGTATTTGGGGCATCAACATACCCATTGGCTGGGGCTTCGCCATCGTCAACTTTGTTTGGTGGATCGGTATTGGCCACGCCGGGACGCTGATCTCCGCGATTCTCTTCCTGCTGAATCAGAAGTGGCGCACTTCCATCAACCGGTTTGCCGAAGCGATGACTCTTTTCGCGGTGGCCTGCGCCGGCATCTTCCCGCTCATCCATACCGGCCGTCCATGGATGGCGTTTTACATGTTCCCGTATCCCAGCACCATGGGCCTTTGGCCGCAGTTCCGCAGCCCGCTCATCTGGGACGTTTTTGCGGTTTCGACTTACGGCACGGTTTCGCTGCTTTTCTGGTACGTGGGTCTGATCCCCGACCTGGCAACGCTTCGCGATCGCTCCATCAAAAAGCCCATGAAGATTATCTACGGCATGCTTTCGATGGGCTGGCGCGGCTCGGCGCGTCACTGGCACCGCTACCAGTCGGCCTACTTGCTTCTCGCCGGGCTTGCGACGCCGCTGGTTCTTTCCGTGCACACGGTCGTGAGCTTCGACTTCGCCATCGCCATCGTTCCCGGCTGGCACACCACGATTTTTCCGCCGTACTTCGTCGCCGGCGCTATCTATTCCGGTTTTGCGATGGTCTTGACCATCGCGATTCCGTTGCGCAAGGCGTACGACCTGGAAGACTTCATCACCATGCACCATCTGGACAATATGGCGAAGGTCATGCTGGCAACGGGCCTCATCGTCGCTTACGGCTACTTCTTCGAATTTTTCATGTCGTCCTACAGCGGCAACAAGTTCGACGTTTTCCTGGTCCAGCAGCGCCTCCACGGTCCTTACGCTCCGTTTTACTTTGCGCTGATCTTGTGCAACATCCTGACTCCGCAGCTCCTCTGGTTTTATAAGATACGCCACAACGTAGCGGTTCTCTTTGTCATGTCCATCGTTGTGAATATCGGCATGTGGCTGGAGCGTTTCGTCATCGTGGTGATCAGCCTCACGCGCGACTTCGTGCCTTCCGCTTGGGGCCGCTACAGCCCGACGTTTTGGGACTGGGCCACGTTTATCGGCACCATGGGAATGTTCGTCACCCTGATCTTCCTGTTCGTGCGCGTTCTCCCGGCAATTTCCATCGCGGAAATGCGCGAACTGGTGGCGGAGACGGCGGAGGAAGAAAAATAATGCTCCACCGCTCGCACATATACGGTGTGATGGGTGAGTTCGGCACGCCTGAAGAGCTCATTCATGCCGTGGAGAAAATCCGCGAAGCGGGTTACCTCCGCGTCAACGCCTATTCGCCATTTCCCGTGGAGGGTCTTTCGGAAGCGCTCGGCCTGAAGCGCAACATGGTGCCGATGATTTGCCTCCTCGGCGGCTTGGCCGGTGGTGTCGGCGGTTTTTTCTTCCAATACTGGGTGGCGGCAATCGCTTATCCCTTGAACGTCGGCGGCCGCCCGCTCAATAGCTGGCCGGCGTTCATCCCTGTCACCTTTGAGCTGACCATTCTCGGCGCCTCGCTCGCCGCAGTTCTCGGCATGCTCGCCCTGAACAAATTGCCGCAGCCGCACCATCCGGTTTTCAATGTGCCGCGCTTCACGCACGCGTCGTCGGACCGTTTCTTTGTTTGCATCGAGTCCAAAGACCCGAAATTCCATCTCGCGGAGTCCGCGCGCTTCCTTCAGCAACTCCATGCGCACCACGTCACCGAGGTGTCCGATGACTAGCACCTCCCGCTTCCTCGTCATCGCTTGCACCGCCGCGTGCCTGGTTTTCAGCGCGGGTTGCCAGTATCTCCGCCAGGACATGGCCGACCAGCCCAAGAACCGGCCGCTCTCGCCCTCGGATTTCTTTCCCGATGGCCGTTCGGAGCGCCCGCTGGTGGAAAACACCGTGGCGCATGGCGCAATTGCTAACGACGAACTTTTCGTGCCCAAGGAGTCAAACGCTTTCCCGCTGCCGGTGAATCGGGAACTTCTCGAGCGCGGCGAAGAGCGCTACAAGATTTTCTGCTCGCCGTGCCACGGCTTGCAAGGTGACGGCAACGGCATGGTGGCCATGCGCGGCATGAAGCCTCCTCCCAGTTATCATCAGGACCACCAGCGCCAGGTGACGAACGGTTACCTCTACGACGTCGTCACCAACGGGTTCGGCGCCATGTACGGCTACTCCGCTCAGATTCCCCCGCGCGACCGCTGGGCCATCATCGCCTACGTCCGCGCGCTGCAGCTCAGTCGCAACGCGAAGGCCGCCGATCTCCCCGCGGAACTCCGCGAAAAATTGAATCAAGGCGGTTCCTCGAGCGGGATGCCGGGCGGCGAACACAAACAGGAAACGGGAAACACGAAGAATTCGCCAGGAGGCAGCTACTGATGGCTGCGCGGGAATATCAGGCGCCAGAAAGCGTCGGCCGCCTGCAACAGCGTGCGCTCACCGTGGGTGGGATCGCCCTGTTGGTGTCCATTCTCGGGGCGGTGCGATCTCCTGGACTTTTCTACCAATCGTATTTGATGAGTTTCACGCTGATACTGGGCCTTACACTCGGTTCTTTGGGCCTTCTGATGTTGCAGCATCTCACCAGCGGCCAGTGGGGCATCATCATCCGGCGCTCGCTGGAATCAGCCACGCGTACTCTGCCGCTCATTTTGGTATTTTTTCTTCCCATCGTTTTCTTCGGCATGAAATATCTTTACGGTGCCTGGCTCGATCCGGAAGAACTGAAAAAAGAGCCGCTGTCGAAGTTCCAGCAGACCTATCTGACCGCTGGGGGGTTCCAGTTGCGCGCAGTCATTTATTTTGCCATCTGGCTGCTGCTGATGTTCCTCTTCAACCGCTGGTCGAAAGAGCAGGACGTCAACCAGGAAGACCGTTCCCTGCGCCGCCGCTTTAAGATGTTCGCCGGCCCTGGCATTATTCTCTACGTTTTTGCGACGAGCTTCGCCGCCGTCGACTGGGTGATGTCTCTGTCGCCGCACTGGGCTTCGACCATCTACGGTTTCCTCTTCATTGCCGGACAGTTGATCTCCTCGATGGCGTTCATGATCGCGGTTGTCGTCTTGCTCGCGCGTACCGAGCCTTTCTCCAGCGTACTGCAGAAGCGCCATCTGCACGATCTGGGGAAATTGCTTCTCGCCTTCGTCATGCTCTGGGCGTACTTCGATTTCTCGCAGCTCCTGATCATCTGGTCCGGCAACCAGCCGGAGGAGATCAGCTTTTATCGCGCGCGGCTTTACGGCGGCTGGGGAGTCGTTGCGGTGATCGTGCTGGTCTTCCACTTTTTCGTTCCCTTCTTCCTGCTGCTCTCGCAGGATGTGAAACGCAACGCGAAAGTGCTTCCGAAGATCGCCTTGTGGCTGATCTTCATGCGTCTCGTCGATCTCTTCTGGATGACGCGGCCGGAGTTTACCTCGCACGCCGCACCCACGTGGCTCGACATTGTCTTGCCCATCGCGCTCGGCGGATTGTGGCTGGGCTTTTTCGCATTCCATCTGAAGCGGCACCCGCTTCTCCCGCTCGGCGACCCAAAACTTGCGGAAGCGCTGGAGCACCATGAGCACTGAGTCTCACAAGAAGGGCCACGACGCGGGCCAAGCTCCGCGCCACGCCGGCGTCTCCTTTGAAGCACGCGACGTCAAGGCCGGCGCCATCTATGGCTATCTCTTGGCCCTGGGTTTGGCTGTCGTCGCCTCTTTGGCGATTTGCGTTTACATCCTGCGGTTCACCATGAAGTTTGCGGCTTCGTCCGATACGCCTCCCCCGCCTTCCCGCGAAGTTCTTGGCCCGGATTACCGGGCGCTTCCGCCGGAACCCCGGCTTCAGGGTGTTCCCGGCCACGAGAAAGATCCGCAACAGGACTTACGCGACAAATTGAAATCCGACACGGAAGCGAACGAGCAAACCCGTTGGATCGATCGGGACTCCGGCATCGCGCAGATTCCCGTGAAAGAAGCGATGAAGATCATCGCGGAAAACGGATTGCTGCCGGCTTTCACGCCGCCGGCGAAGAAAGAGAAGTGACGAGATGAAAAACGTCCGCACCATCATCGGAATTGCGGCACTGTTGCTGGCAGCGTCTGCCGCACAAGCGCAGGCCGTCCCCAGCAACATGGGCCCGACGGCTGCGACCCTGCCGCCTGCCTTACAAAACGTGGGATTCGAGCCGCAACTCAACGCGCAAATGCCGCTCGATCTTCCCTTCCGCGACGAAACCGGCCGCAGCATTCAGCTCCGCGAATACTTCGGACAGAAACCCGTCGTCCTGGCCTTCGTTTACTATGGCTGCCCCATGCTCTGCAACCAGGTCCAGCAGGGCGTCGTCGGTACGCTGCGCATGCTTTCGTTCACTCCGGGCGCCGACTACCAGGTCGTCTTCATCAGTTTCGATTCGCGCGAGACGCCGGACATGGCCGCCGAGAAAAAGAAGACCGCGCTCTCGCATTTCGGGCGTTCCGGGACCGACTCCGGCTGGCATTTCCTTACCGGTTCGCAGGAATCCATCGATGCGGCAACTCACGCCGCCAATTTCCGGTATAACTTCAGCGCCAAAACGAATCTCTTCGCGCACGCCAGCGGCGTCATGGTGCTCACGCCCGATGGCCGTATCTCGCGTTACTTCTACGGTGTCGAATATCCCGGCCGGGACATGCGCCTCGGTCTTGTTGAGGCCTCCGCCGGAAAGATCGGCACGCCCATCGACCACGTGCTGCTGTTCTGCTACCAATACGATCCCACCGCCGCCACTTACAGCGCAGCGATCCTTAGGATCATTCGCCTGGGCGGCGTCCTGACCATTCTTTGCATTGTCGGGGGCATTCTGATTTTCCGTCGCCGCGATGCTCGTTCGCAGCGGACAAAGTTCCAAGGAGCACACTGAACCGTGCAGTCGCAATTGCCATTTTATCCGGAGCAGGCGTCCAACTTCGCGCCCCACGTGGACGACCTGATGCTTTTCATCACCTTGGTATGTTTATTTTTCGCGGTCAGCGTCACGGTGGCGATTGTCATTTTCTTTTTCAAGTTCCACCGCAAGCATGCCGATGCCGTCGGCGTTCCCGTTCACGGCGACATGCGGCTCGAGGCCGTGTGGATGATCGTGCCCCTGGTTCTGGCCATGGCCATGTTCAGTTGGGGCGCGGTCATCTATGTGGACTACCGCCGCGCGCCGCAGGATACGCTCGATATTTACGTCGTTGCAAAGCAGTGGATGTGGAAGACGCAGCAGCCTAACGGCCTAAAAGAAATCAACGAGCTGCACATTCCCGTGGGGCGCAACATCCGCCTGATTATGGCGAGCGAAGACGTCATTCATGACTTCTACGTGCCCGCATTCCGGGTAAAAATGGACGTCGTCCCGGGCCACTACAACACCATGTGGTTTCGCCCCACCAAGCCCGGCCGCTACCATTTCTTCTGCTCCCAGTATTGCGGCACGAATCACGCGATCATGGGTGGCTGGGTGACCGTCATGGAACCCTCCGACTACGCCGCATGGCTCTCGGGTACCTCGGGTGGGGAAGCGAATCCCGTCGTGGCGGGCGAAAAACTTTTTGCGGAGAAAGCCTGTAGCACCTGCCATCTCGGCACCGGTCTGGGCCGCGCTCCATCGCTGAACGGCGTTTATGGCGCCAATATTCTGCTTGCGGATGGCTCCACGGTCGTGGCGGATGAGGCCTACATTCGCGAATCGATCTTGCAGCCCAATGCAAAGATTGTGGCCGGGTATCAGCCGCTGATGCCCACTTTTCAGGGACAACTGACGGAAGAGCAGATTCTCGCTCTCGCCGCTTATATCAAGTCTTTGCAGTCGCAGCCGGTGCCCGCGAAGGGCGCCGGAATCGCGCCGGCCACGGGGAAAAAATAAGTTATGAGTACGACACCGCCAATTCCGCCGCAACACAAGATGCCGCGCGAGGACTACCTAAACGCCACCTACGGCCTTCGCTCCTGGCTGCTCACCACCGACCACAAGCGCATTGCCCTCCTGTACCTCGGCTCGGTCACTGTTTTCTTTTTCATCGGCGGACTCTTCGCCACCATGATCCGCATCCATCTGCTCACGCCCAGCGGTTATCTGGTCACGCCGGAAACCTACAACAGACTCTTCACCATGCATGGCGTGGCGATGATCTTCTTCTTCCTGATTCCCTCGATCCCCGCCGTTCTGGGGAATTTTCTGATTCCGCTGATGATTGGCGCGAAGGATCTCGCCTTTCCGAAAATCAATCTCCTGAGCTGGTACATCTACATCGTCGGCGGCTGCTTCGTGCTTTATTCCTTCAGCACCGGCGGCCTCGACACGGGCTGGACGTTTTACACGCCGCTGAGCAGCGTTTATTCGAATTCCGCGGTCACCCCGGCGGTCATCGGCATCTTCATCAACGGTTTCTCCTCGATTCTGACGGGCCTCAACTTCATCGTCACCATCCACACCATGCGCGCTCCGGGCATGACCTGGTTCCGGCTCCCGCTTTTTGTTTGGGCGCACTACGCCACCAGCATCGTCATGATTCTGGGGACGCCGGTTGTCGCCATCACGCTTCTGCTTGCAGGCCTCGAACGCATGTTTCATCTCGGCTTTTTCAATCCGGCCCTCGGCGGCGATCCTATCCTCTTCCAGCATCTCTTCTGGTTCTACTCGCATCCGGCCGTGTACATCATGATTCTCCCGTCGATGGGCGTCGTTAGCGAGATTATCCCCACGTTTGCGCGCAAACCCATTTTTGGATACTCCTTCATCGCAGGATCGAGTATTGCCATCGCCGTCATCGGCTTTCTGGTTTGGGCGCATCACATGTTTGTCACCGGCGAGTCCGTCTACGCGGCGCTTACCTTTTCCTTCCTCAGCTACTTGGTGGCGATTCCTTCGGCCGTAAAAGTTTTCAACTGGACCGCGACGCTCTACAAAGGCTCGATTTCCTGGGATACGCCGATGATCTACGCCCTCGGTTTCATCGGACTGTTCCTGATCGGCGGCCTTACCGGACTCTTCCTCGCCTGCCTCGGCCTGGACATTCACATCCACGACACCTATTTTGTCATTGCCCATTTCCACTACATCATGGTCGGCGGCGCGGTCATGGGTTATGTCGGCGGCCTGCACTTCTGGTGGCCGAAGATTACCGGCAGGCTCTATCCCGAAATCCTGGCGCGCATCGCGGCTGTCACTCTGTTCGTCGGCTTCAACCTCACCTTCTTCCCCCAATTCATACTCGGCTACTTGGGAATGCCGCGCCGCTACCACACCTATCCGCCGGAGTTCCAGGTGCTCAACGTGCTCTCCACCGCGGGCGCTTCGATTCTCGCGCTGGGCTATTTGCTCCCCATGATCTATCTGACGTGGTCCATGCGTTACGGCAGAGTCGCCGGGCCGAATCCGTGGCCGGCCACGGGCCTTGAGTGGAAAACGGATTCGCCGCCGCCCACGGAAAACTTCGACGTTACCCCGGAAGTCACCTGGGAAGCGTACGACTACGAGAACCGGCCCGATCTCGGCTTGGCAACGGGGGCGCCTTCGCCAGCCCCGGTCCATGTAGACGATTAGGTAATCGAGTTTTAGTGTCGGGACAGACTTCAGTCTGTCCTGTTGTTGGTTTGAGTTCTGGTGTAGGGACGGACTTTAGTCCGTCCGTGCCGCGAAGGTGGCCGCGGCACAAACTGATTTGGAAAGAGGAGTACCGCGTGCATCGCACCGGAGAACTGTACGGACATTTTGAAACGCTCGAGCAGCAGAAGGAATCTGCTGCGCTCGGCATGTGGATCTTTCTGGTCACCGAAGTTTTATTCTTCGGCGGCCTCTTCCTGACCTACACCATTAACCGCCATGCATTCAACACGGCCTTCGGCGCCGGCAGCAACACGCTGGACCTGAGGCTCGGCGGCTTCAACACCGTCGTGCTGATCATGAGCAGCTTGACCATGGCCATGGCCGTCTGGTCCGCGCAGGTGGGCAAGAAGCGGCTGGTCAGTCTCTTCCTGATTGCCACGCTCGGTCTCGGCACCGTATTTCTTGGCGTCAAAGTGAAAGAATACAAGCAGAAATTCGACCACCATCTCATTCCCGGCTACGGCTTTGACATGCGGTACCGGACTGCGAATCCCGCAGCGAGCGATAATCCCAAAGAAATCGCCGCGGAGAAAGAGGAGCTGGCGAAGGCTTTTGCCAAGGATCCGGACATCAACGCGCACGCCCAGCTCTACTTCTCGCTGTACTTCGGCATGACCGGCCTGCATGCCCTGCACATGATCGTCGGCGCGGGCCTGCTCGTCTGGCTCATCAAGGGATCAATCCGCGGCCGCTACACGCCGCAGTACAACACGCCCGTCGAAATCGTGGGCCTGTACTGGCACTTCGTCGATATCGTGTGGATTTACCTGTTCCCGTTGTTATATCTGATTGACCGGCATCACTAGCAGAGTTTGGGAGAACACCGCGTGTCCGAACACATTGTTTCGCCGAAAATCTACGCCGCCATTTTTCTGACATTGATGGCCGGCACGGCCATTACCGTTTGGGCGGCCTACCAGAATTTCGGCCCGTACAATATTGTCATCGCTCTGGGCATCGCTACGTTCAAGGCCACCCTCGTCGTTCTCTACTTCATGCATGCGCGTTACAGTCCCAAGCGCACTCAGCTCGTCATCGTCTGCTCCGTCTTCTGGCTCGCCATCCTGCTGGCCCTCACCCTCACCGATTACAACACGCGTCCCCCGCGCGCGAGCCACCTCGCATCTCCCGCGATTTTCAGTCCCGTCCGGGCGTAAACGAATCTTGCGCGCTGTTCACCAGTCACCAGTCACCAAGAAACACGTCTTCGCCTATTCAGTTTTGTTGGGGATCGACCAGGTAGATCTGCGAAAGCAAAAGGGGGGAGTAGCGAACCGGCCCAGCCCTCAATCCCCTAAAGGGATCCTCGGCTCGCCTCCCCCACGGTCTTCAGAAGTGCAACCCCCGCTCCATTCTTAAAGCTTTTGTTTTCAACAAACTGGCGAATGAATTCTGAGTAAAAAAGCTCTACCGCCCCGGCAAATTTACCTGCCGGCAGGGCTTTGTTCACGCTCCCCTAGGGCCTGCCTCCCCTAGTTCTCATACGTCTCCTTGACCCTTTTCTTCCCCCCCTGTTATTGTGAAGAGTTATTTTGGGCTCAGTGTACCTACTGGGCGCAAGGGCTCCTGTGGAGGGAGCGCATTCGTCTCATGGGCCTGACCAAACTGGTAATCCGGGGCGCGCGCCAGCACAACCTCAAGAATATCAACGTCGAAATCCCCCGGAACTCCCTTACGGTCATCACCGGTCTTTCCGGCTCGGGCAAGTCTTCTCTGGCCTTTGATACCATTTACGCCGAAGGCCAGCGCCGCTACGTCGAGTCGCTCTCCGCCTACGCCCGCCAGTTCCTCGACCAGATGGAGCGCCCGGAGGTCGATGTCATCGAAGGCCTTTCTCCTTCCATCGCCATCGAGCAGAAAACCACCACCCGTTCGCCGCGCTCCACCGTCGGTACCATCACGGAAATTTACGATTACCTCCGCGTTATCTATGCCTCTGTCGGCGTTCCGCATTGCCCGAACTGCGGCAAGCCCATCACGCGCCAGTCCAGCGAGCAGATCGTCCAGGCCATCCTGCATGGCGAACTTTGCAAGCCCGACGACCGTATCATGATCCTCGCGCCCATTGTCCGCGGACGGAAAGGCGCTTACCGGAAAGAGCTCGAAAAATTCGCGCAGGACGGTTACGTGCGCGTTCGAATCAACGGCGAGCTTTTCCCGCTCGACGATCTTCCGGTCATCGACAAGCGCAAAAACCACACCATCGAAATCGTCATCGACCGCCTGCTCGTCAAGCAGGGTATTGCCGCGCGCCTCGAACAATCCATCGCTACCGCGCTAAAACTTGCCGGCGGGCTTGTCACCGTCGCCGTTGTCGGCGGCAAGGAACACGTTTTTTCCGAAAAACTGGCGTGCCCGGATTGCGGCATTTCCGTTCCGCAGCTCGAGCCGCGTTCGTTTAGTTTCAATTCGCCCTACGGCGCTTGTCCCGCGTGCAACGGTCTCGGTTCGAAGTACGATTTCGATCCCTCCAAAATCGTCGTCGATTGGACTCGCCCGCTCTTTGATGGCGGCCTCGGCCCGGGCTCCGGTTCCGCCATTCTCAAGCGCACGCTCGAGCTTGGCGCCTACGCGCACGGCTTCGATCTCGAAACGCCGTTTGAAAAATTCCCAGCGCGCATCCAGAACATGCTCTTGTACGGCTATCCGCCCTCGAACGCTCCATCAAACGGGGGCGAATCCAGAAAAAATAAGTCGAAGAGCGAAAAAGGTTTTCGTTTCCCCGGCATCCTGAAATTCCTGGAAAGAAATTTCGAGGACTCCACTTCCGATACCTACCGCGAATGGATCACGCAGTACATGTCCGCCACGCTTTGCAGCACTTGCCACGGCAAGCGCCTCCGCCCCGAATCGCTCGCCGTCAAACTCGCCGGCTGGTCGGTTGCCGATTTCACCGCGCTGTCGCTCAGCTCCGCGCGCCCCGCGGTCGGCAAGATTCTCGCGCAGCTCACCGAGCGTCAAAAAGAAATCGCCGCGCGCCCCCTCGAAGAAGTCGCGGAGCGCATCGATTTCCTGCTCGCCGTCGGCCTCGGCTACCTCAGCCTGGACCGCTCCGCCGCCACGCTCTCCGGCGGCGAAGCCCAGCGCATCCGGCTCGCCACGCAGATTGGCTCGCGCCTTCGCGGCGTTCTTTATGTTCTGGACGAGCCGAGCATCGGCCTCCATGCGCGAGACAACGCCCGCCTCCTCGGTTCCCTCGAGCATCTTCGCGATCTCGGCAACACCGTCCTCGTCGTCGAGCACGACGAAGACACCATCCGCCGCGCCGATTTCGTCGTGGACCTGGGGCCGGGCGCCGGGCGCAAGGGCGGCGAACTGGTGGCCGCGGGCACTCCCGCTCAGATCGCCGCCTGCGAGTTGTCTCTTACCGGCCAGTACATCGCCGGGAAGCTTTCCATTCCCGTGCCTCCCCTGCGGCGGAAGCCGAACGGGAAATGCCTGACGGTGAAAGAT
>JBGQCW010000016.1:0-12916 GCA_041495565.1 Candidatus Acidiferrum sp. | reverse complement strand
CTTTCCTTTGCTCTTCCCACTTGTTCGTGTGGCCAGTTGACGCTCCCACGCGGATTCAGTAGCCTCACTCTGCGCCTTGCAGCCCTATTCTTGATTCCGGGGGAACACCTTGATGGGCACCAAGAAAGAGTTTGCGATTTCCCGGCGTGAATTTGCGCGGCGGGCAGCGATGATTTCGGCGGCCGCCTCACTGACGCCTGCCCATCTATTAGGTGCTCAGATTCCAGCCTCCGCACCCCAGGCGCAGCAGCCGCCAAACCTGCCAAAGCTCTCACCGGAGAGCCAGACCGAGGTTGAATCGCGCCTGCAGGCCATCCTCAACGAGTACGGCAACCGCCTTTCCGACGTCCAGAAAGCCGATCTGCACAGATTGTGCAGGGCAGCGCAGCCGGCACTCGATCGCCTGCGCGCCTACGACACAGAAAATGGAGACGGACCAGCGCTCTATCTGAGGCCTTTAATGGAGCGCGAAAAGAAACCTTCGCCGATGCCCGCCACAACAACACCGAAAAATACGCCGACGAAACCCTGAGGAGCGTAGCGAATGCCTGGCGAAGAACTCTTCTATCTCTCCGTAAGCGAGCTTGCGAAACGCATTGAATCAAAGAAACTCTCTCCCGTCGAGTTGACACAGGTCTATCTTGACCGCAGCCAGAAGCTTGGCCCGCGATTCAATGCCTACGCCCGGCTCACTCCGGAAATCGCGCTGGAGCAAGCGAAGGCAGCGGAAAAAGAGATCCAGCGCGGCCACTATCGCGGCCCGCTTCATGGCATTCCTTACGCGGTGAAAGATCTTCTTGCGGTCAAAGGACTCCCAACGACTTGGGGCGCGAAGCCGTATGAAAACCAGGTTTTCGATTACAACGCCACGGTCATCGAGCATCTGAACCGCGTTGGCGCGGTGATGATTGGCAAAGCCGCGATGATCGAACTCGCGGGCGGGATGGGCTATCGTTTCGCCTCCGCGTCGCTGCAAGGCGAGGCCAAGAATCCGTGGGACGCCACCTGTTGGACGTGCGGATCATCGTCCGGTGCAGGGGCCATCGTCGCCGCGGGCTTGGCGGCTTTTGCGATCGGCACGGAAACGTGGGGCTCCATCATCTGTCCCTCCGCGTTTTGCGGTGTCAGCGGCCTCCGGCCGACGTACGGCCGCGTCAGCCGTTACGGGGCCATGGCGCTGTCACCTTCCATGGACAAGATCGGACCGCTGGCGCGGTCAGCGGAAGACTGCGCCCGGATCTTCGCCGCCATCGCGGGCCATGACCCGAAGGACCGAGGCACGCTGCCCATTGATAGGGCGGCTTTCACTTATTCGCCCTCTATGGAGTTGCATTCTCGTCCCCTGAGAATCGGTTGGCTGACGAACGCCTGGAAGTCTCTCCAACCAAGCGTTGCCAAACCTGTGGAAGCCGCCGCGAAAGTTCTCAGGAAGACATTTTCGAGCGTGAAAGATGCCACTTTTCCCGTTGGCCCCTGGGAAGAGGCTGCTACGATCACTATCGCTGTGGAAGGCGCGGCTTCCTTCCGTTCCTTGATTCGCTCCGGGCGCATTAGCGAGTTGACGGATCCGTTAGGGCAAATCGCGGGCTATGTGAATGAACAGTATTCCGCTGCCGACTACCTGCAGGCCCTGAAAATCAGAGAAATCCTTCAAAGGAAAATGGAAGCTCTGTTTGAGTCCTTCGATGTGCTGGTGACAGCCGCACAACCCGTCGCAGCAACGCCTCTGGAACTGAATCTGGAAACCGGTCTGCTCTTTCCGGATCCGCTGGGCGGCATCGGCAATCTCTGCGGACTTCCAGCGATTTCCGTTCCCTGCGGATTCACCGAAAACAATCTTCCCGTCGGCCTGCAATTTGTCGCCCGAGCGGGCGACGACTTTGCCGTGATCCAGGCTGCGCGGACGTTCCAGCAGCGTACGGACTGGCATAAGAAGCATCCAAAGATTCATTAGAAACTCGCCGGGGATTACCAGGGCGAGAAAATGCGAGTGGCGTCAAGCCTGTTTCAAGATTTCGTGAACCGCGCGGAGAAGTGCCCAGCGGCTGAAGGGTTTCGTCAAGAGCCGGATGGATGCGTCTCCCTGTACGGATTCCGCGGCGGCATGTTCGCTGTATCCGGACATGTACAGCATGCGAAGTCCATCGCGTTTCTGTCGCAGCAGCCCGCCTAATTCCTGGCCCGTCATCCCCGGCATGACCATGTCGGTGACCAGGAGGTCGATGGCGCCTTTATGCTTTTCTACAAGTTGTATGGCTTCCGCGCCGTCGTGCGCTTCGATCACGGTATAGCCGCCGGATTCGAGAAATTCTCGCGCCACTTCGCGCACATCCTGTTCGTCCTCAGCAAGAAGGATCGTTCCCGTCCCGCGCGGGGCTTCTGAAGAGGATTGTGTCGACCCACTCTTCTCCACTGGCTGGTCGACGCGTGGGAGATAGATCTTGAAAGAGGTTCCCTTGCCCACTTCACTATAGACCCAGATGAATCCGCCGCTCTGCTTTACAACGCCATAGACAGTCGCAAGCCCCAGGCCGGTGCCTTTCCCCTGCTCTTTCGTCGTGAAGAAAGGTTCAAAGATATGTGCCTGAGTCTCCGCGTCCATTCCCGTACCGGTGTCTGAGACGGCGAGAAGCACATAACTTCCCTGCCGGACAACCGGGTGAACGGCGCTATACGCGCTATCCAACTCCGCGTTCGATGTCTCAATCAGCAGCCGGCCTCCGCTAGGCATGGCATCGCGCGCGTTGACAGCCAGATTCATGATTACTTGTTCCATCTGGCTGGCGTCCGCCCGGGTGGCACCCAAGTCCTCGGCAGTGCGCATGACAAGCTCTATGTCCTCTCCGATCAAGCGGGGCAGCAACCTGCCCATGTCTTCCACTACACCATTCAGGTTCATTACGCGCGGTTGCAAAAGCTGCATGCGGCTGAAAGCCAGCAGTTGGCGGGTGAGAGTGGTCGCGCGATCTGCCGCACGCTCGATCTGTTCGATTTTTCGCGCAATCTGTTCGGAAGCTGGCAAGACATTGAGGAGCAATTCCGTGTGCCCCTTGATCACCATCAAGAGATTATTGAAATCGTGCGCCACTCCGCCGGCCAAACGCCCCACGGCCTCCATTTTTTGAGCCTGACGCAATTGCTGTTCGAGAAGATGCCGTTCCGTGATGTCCTGGGCCACGACGAGGCGAACGCGCCGCCCCGCGTAATCCAATTCGTGCGCGATAATTTCGACTTCCATGAGCTTGCCGTCTTTTTTACGGTGCTTCCAATTGCCCTGATAACGTCCCTCGCCGCTCCATTGCCGGAAATGTTCGAGATCCTTGTCTTTTTCTTCGGGGCGAAGGTCGAGGATGCTCATCTCCCGGAATTCACCGTACGAATATCCGTACTGGCGAACCGCCGCGTCGTTCACTTGCAGAAATCGCAGCGTCTCCCGGTCGAGCACCCAAGTGGGGAGCGGGCTGTAGCTGAAGAGCAGCCGGAACATCTCCTCGTTCTTGCGCAGAGCGTCCTCGGCGCGCCGCCGCTCGATCGCCAGCGCAATGTGGCCACCGACGGAACTCACGAACTCTAAATCGCGCTGGTCGTAAGCGTGGTCATTTTCATAGTGCTGGACAACGAGTACGCCTATGGTTGCCGTGGGCGTCTTGAGCGGAACACCCAGCCAAGCCGGCGAAGGAGAACCGACCAGTTCGACCTCTCCTTTTGCCACAAGCCGGTCGAACTCACATTGCGGAATCAACATCGCCGAACCCGTGCGGAAAACGAAAGCCGTGCAGCTCCGGCCTACCTTTTGAGGCAACGGGGCGGTGTCAACCTGATCCGCGAAAAACGGAAAAGTGAAGGTATCCGCTTCGGGATCATGAAGCGCCACGAAGCAGTTCTCGGCGTACAAGACTTTTTTCAGCGCCTGATGGATGCCCGCGAGCAGCTCGTCAAGGTTGGCCGTTTCATTGAGGGCATGCACTACTTCAGAGATAACTTGCCGCTCGGCTTCCATCCGCTGCAGATCGGTGACGTCTTGATAGCTGACAACGATCCCTTCGATTGCCGGTAACTTCGTACAATCTCGCGCCGCGGCATCGAACCAGCGCCAACTGCCGTCCTTACTCTGAAGCCGGCAACGGCCGTTAATCGTGCCTCCGCCGCTAGCCGCCAGTCCACGCAGCCGTTCGCCAAAGCCGGCAGCGTCTTTCGCATGAAGCAAGGAAGTGATTGGTCTTCCGACAAGATCTTCGGTCCGATGGCCGAGAATGCGGGCAAAACTCTGGGTTGCGAATTGAATGGTGCCGTCCGGACTCAGAATCGCGATGAGTTCACGGGCAGAGTCCAACACCGCGGAAAGTTGCTCGGGGCCGATGACCGTGCCTTGCAGGGAAGAGGCTCGATGTGCCATATAGTCGCTGCTCGCGACACCTGCCTGCGCATCGAGCACCGCGGGCAGGGTGAGTCCTGCATCCTCCGTTGAACATGATCGTTCTACGACAAGTTTAGGGCCCGAGGGAAAGCTAATACGTTTATGATACGAAATCCTTGTCCTGCGGGAAGCCGCTCCGTTCAGTTGTGTCGCGAAACAATGACTGTACCAATGGACAGGGGTGGCCTTCCAATCAGGTATCTTTTAGTCTCGTTTGCCAAGTGCTAGGCTCGCCGTACGACTCGGTATCAAAGGCACTAGGCGAATGCGGCGACTCGCACAAACTCGCTGAGGAGGAGATTCTGCAATGCACGACACCTGGAGAGATATGTTCGTCATGGGACTTCCCCTGTTGGAGAAGATTCTTCGCCCGATCATCGTCTATGCGTTTCTCGTGATCAGTCTGCGGCTTTCCGGGAAGCGCGAGCTGGCTCAGCTCAATCCGTTTGACCTGGTGGTCCTGCTGACCCTTTCGAATACGGTGCAGAACGCCATCATCGGCGAAGATAACAGCGTGCTCGGCGGAATCGTGGGCGCGACTTCCCTGCTGGTCACCAATTATCTCGTCGTTCGGTTCCTCTACAGCCACCGGAAACTCGATCAGCTCGTCGAAGGCCGGGCCGAGATCCTGGTCGAAAATGGCAAAGTGCGCACGCAGCATTTGAAGAACGAACTCATCACCATGGCGGAGCTCCAGGCAGCATCCCGAAAGCAGGGCTTCGATTCACTCTCGGATGTCGAGCAATGCGTCCTCGAACCTGGCGGGACACTCACGTTCATCGGAAAGAAGCCGGCCACCGAGGACGTTCGCCATCAGGAGCTGGTTGGGAAGCTGGAACGCCTGACGCAGGAAATCACTCTCTTGAGAGGATCTCAGCCACCGGCGCGTGCTTAGTTCAATGCAGAAGGAAACCTGTCAGTGCAAGGGAAACGCCCACGGCACTGATGAGCATGCCGCCGAACCAAAATAGCTTGCGTTTGGTGAGAAGTGTGATGGAGCAGATCACCAGGCCGATTTCTATGAAAGCCTCGCCGCCGTCGAAACGGTCGGCCCTGCGCCCAGCCAAGTCGCGTTCGGCTTCCAGGTCCTTCGCCTCTTTGCTGATGTCTTCCTTGTCATTTTGGTAGTGCTCGACTTCTTTCAGGTACTTCTCTCGCAGCGCCTCGCCTTTTTCCTTATCCAGGGAAGCGACGATATTGACCACGTCGGAAAATCCTTGGGTCTCGTGTAGACGGACACTCTTGGCTTGGTATTGAGCCCATCGGTCAGCCGCCTGGCTTTGACGGAGTAGCTCTTCCGTATGGGCGCGATGACCCATCAACGTCACCGCCGCCACAAGAACCGCCATGATCGAGATCGTGATCGAAACAGGGAGCACCAGCGGATGGTCCTGGTGCTCGTGAAGCCCTTCGGGAAGTCCAGCCCCTTCGTGCATACTTCTTGCCCCCTGTGATTACGTAACGGAATCAGCCGCGATCGCTGGCAGCGATTCATGAGCCGCCGCCAGCGTGCGGTCAATGTCCGCCGAAGTGTGGGCCGCGGAGATAAAGGTGGCTTCGAACTGCGACGGCGCCAGGAAAATGCCGCGATCGAGCATTTCGCGAAAAAATCTTGCATAGCGTTTCGTGTCGGAGCGCTTCGCATCCCCGTAATTTCTGACGGGCTCAGGAGTAAAGAAAATCGTCGAGAGCGACCCGATTCCATTGATCTGCGCGTCGATCCCGGCATCTTGCAGTTCAGCCCGAAGCCCAAAGACCAGCCGCCGCGCCAACTGCGTCATCTCGTCATACAGCCCGGGCTTGGTCAGTTGTTTGAGCGCCGCAATGCCTGCTCGCATGGCCAGCGGGTTCCCCGCCAGGGTTCCCGCTTGATACACGGGACCGAGCGGAGCGACGTGGTTCATCAACTCGGCGCGTCCTCCGTAGGCCGCTACCGGCACTCCGCCACCGATAATTTTCCCCAGCGTCGTGAGGTCTGCCTCAATTCCGAGAAGGTCCTGGACCGAGCCATTGCGAAGCCGAAAGCCCGTGATCACTTCATCGACGATCAGCAACGCGCCGTTGCGCCGCGTAATTTCGCGCAATCCCTTCAGAAAACCTGTCGCGGGCGGTACAACCCCCATATTCGCGGCGATGGGCTCGACAATCACAGCCGCAATTTCATTCTTGTGCTGTGCAAATGCGCGTTCGACTGCCTGCAAATCGTTGTAGGGTACATTCAACGTCAGCGCCGCGAGCGCCTGCGGCACGCCGGGACACTCGGCGATTCCCAGGGTGGCCAGGCCCGAACCCGCCTGCGAGAGAAAACTGTCCGCATGCCCGTGGTAGCAACCTTCAAATTTGACGATGAAGTCGCGTTTCGTGACACCGCGCGCAAGGCGCACCGCGCTCATCGTCGCTTCCGTTCCGCTCGAAACAAAACGAATTTTCTCTATAAATGGAATTGCCTTGATGATCAGGGAGGCCAGTTCCACCTCCAACTCCGTGGTCATACCGAAACTTGTGCCACGATGCGCCTGATCGGCTATGGCCGCACTGATCGCAACGTTCGCGTGTCCCAGGATCATCGCGCCCCAGGAACACACATAGTCGAGCAGCTCGTTCCCGTCCGCGTCGTAGAGGTGCTGCCCGCTGCCACGATCGATGATCAGCGGCTCACCGCCGACCGCGCGGAACGCCCGGACGGGACTGTTAACGCCGCCGACCAGCACTTTTTCCGCGCGCTCAAAAATCTCGCGCGAACGCTTGCGCTCGCGCTTCAACCTGGGTTGCATTGCGCTCATGCTCTTCTCGATAAAATGATCACGGCTTCAGCCAGCGTGCGGCGTCCTTGGCATGGTAGGTCAAAATAATGTCAGCTCCAGCGCGCTGAATCCCCGTCAGGATTTCCAGGACGACTCGCTTCTCATCCAGCCAGCCCTTTTGCGCCGCGGCTTTCACCATCGCGTATTCGCCGCTCACATTGTAGGCGCCGACCGGAACATCGAATGCCTCGCGCACCCTGCGGATAATATCCAGATATGCCAGCGCCGGCTTCACCATCACCATGTCCGCGCCTTCTTCCAAGTCCAATTCCACTTCCTTCAACGCCTCGCGCGCATTCGCAGGATCCATCTGGTAGCTGCGGCGGTCGCCGAACTGTGGAGCCGACTGCGCCGCTTCCCGGAAGGGCCCATAGAACCCGGAGCAATACTTCGCGGCGTAGGAAAGGATCGCAATGTTTTCGAACTTGTGTTCATCCAGCGTCTCGCGAATCGCGGCCACGCGCCCATCCATCATGTCCGAGGGAGCAACAATGTCCGCTCCCGCGCGCGCGTGAGAGAGCGCCTGCTGCGCCAGTATCGAAAGCGTCGGATCGTTGGCCACCTCCCCATTCTCGATGACGCCGCAGTGTCCATGGTCCGTGTACTCGCAGAGGCAAACGTCGGTAATAACGAGGAGTTTCAGTTTTGCTTTTCGGATTGCTTCAATGGCCCGCTGTACCACACCCTGCGCACTGAGAGAACTGGCTCCGCGCGAATCCTTCGATTCGGGCAACCCGAAAAGAATGATCCCTGGAATTCCGAGGGATTCCACTTCGCGAGCTTCTTCCACGATCTGATCGGCCGACTGCTGATAGATGCCAGGCATGGAGCTGACTTCCTGCCGTACTTTCGTCCCCGGGCACACGAACATCGGATAAATGAGACCCGACGTTGTAAGGCGCGTCTCCCGAACAAGGTTTCGCAGGGCTTCGTTGCGCCGCAGACGCCGCGGCCGATGTGTAGGAAAGCTCATCCTCGCTTCACTCCTGCTACTGATTGCTTCACCGTATCAGCAAAATATTCCTCTAGCGCCTGGACGACCGCAGCAGCCGTCGTGTCCGCCGCCACCACGATGCGCCGCACATTCAATTGGCCTAATGCGCCGGCAGTGACTGGCCCGACCGAGGTGATCGCCAGTTTATCTTGCAGGCTGCGCAAATGCTCCACGCCAGCCAATTCCACGAAATGCTGGACAGCCGAAGGACTGAAGAAAAGAATTGCATCCGCTCCTCCCGCAGCTATTCGGCTTAAGTTTTGCTTGTCGACTCCACTTGGCTGCAAAGTGCGGTACGCAACCACTTCCGTAACATGTGCTCCGTGACCCTGTAGTGCCGCCGGCAAATCCGGATTCGCACGATCGCTCCGCGGCAGAAGCACGTTTCGGCCTCGCAGCCGTTCTCCCAGTTCCTCCGCAAGCGCCACGCCGTTGTGCGTGTTCGCCACGTACTCCACTGGCAGCCCGGACTGCCGTACGGCTTCAGCGCTAACGGGGCCAACCGCCGCAAACCGCAACTTGCTCCCCGCGCGATACAACGGAGCCTCCAGCTTTTTGCTCCGCGTCACAACGGCTCGCACTGCCTGGCCGCTCGTAAGAATCATCCAGTCAAACCGTTCGATCTGCGCTATGGCTGCATCCAGCGGTGCGAAATCTTCGGGATCCGCAAACTCGACCAGCGGGAGCGAGACTGGAATTGCGCCTCTCGCAGATAGCTCGCTGGAAAGCACCTCACTCTGTGCAGCGGCCCGCGTGATGACGATTCGCTTGCCTTTCAACGGGGATGCAAGAGTTTCAGCCACGTTGCCGGCTCACTTCTTCCAGGATCGTCTGCGCACCCGCTTCGATCAGC
Source organism: Candidatus Acidiferrum sp. (assembly GCA_041495565.1). Lineage (GTDB taxonomy): Bacteria > Acidobacteriota > Terriglobia > Acidiferrales > UBA7541 > Acidiferrum. The sequence continues at coordinate 3,848 of JBGQCW010000016.1, read as the reverse complement.
AACCTCGCCATGTGCTCCCCCAGTTGCGCTGCCTGATCGGGTGGCGCGGTGGCGCGCTGCTTCACGTATTGCACGCCGTCCACGGAACAAACGCACGCTTCCAGCACGAGCTCGCCACGTTCGACGCGCGCCCACGCACCCAGCGGCACTTGGCATCCACCGTGTAACGCAGCCAGCAGCGCGCGCTCTGCAATGATCGCCGTGCGTGTCTCCGCGTCGTCCAAAGGCGCCAGAGTGTCCGCCGTCTCCGTATCCTTCAGTCGGCATTCCACCGCGATGGCCCCCTGCCCTACCGCGGGCATGCAGACTTCGGGCGCGAGCACCTCGGAGATGCGCTGGCCCAGCCCGAGGCGGTCCAGGCCCGCCTTCGACAGCATGATCGCTTCATATTCTCCGCTCTCGACTTTGCGCAGCCGCGTATCGACATTCCCGCGCAGATCTCGAATATCAAGATCCGGCCTGAGGTGCAACAGTTGCGCTTGCCGGCGAAGACTGCCCGTCCCCACGCGCGCGCCTCGCCGGAGACTTTCAAGCGTCGCGCCAACCAGGCAATCGCGCACGTCATCGCGTTTGCACACCGCAGGGAACATCAGCCGAGAGGGCGTATCGGTGGGAACGTCTTTTACGCTGTGCACCGCGAGGTCGATCGACTCCTCCAGCAGCGCCTCTTCCAGCTCCTTGATAAAAATTCCCTTTCCGCCGATGGCCGTCAACGGCACCTGTTGCAGTTTGTCACCGGCGGTTTTGATGATGACAATCTCCGCCTCCACACCCTTGGCTGCAAAGAGCCGCTTGCGAATGAACTCCGCCTGCCACTTCGCCAGCAGACTCCCGCGCGTCCCGATCCGCAGAGTTCTCACGGCTTCTCCCGATGGGAGAGAAATAGGTCGCGCAAAGCCTCGACGTTTTGAATTTTCCGCCGCAGCTCTTTCTCGCTGCGCAAGCGCTGGGCCGGCTCCAGGAGCAGTTTTTCCAGCAGTTCGTCCATCAGCCCTTCCACGTGAGCCCGGTCGGCGTCGGTTAGATGGTTCATCGATTCCACGCGCGAGCGGATAAATGCGGCGCGCTCTTCACGCATCCTCGCTCGCAAAGCGTCGACGAGCCCCACGAGCTCGACGCTCGCCTGCCAGGAGAGAAACTTCCCCACGTGTTCCTCGACGATGGTCTCGGCCCGGGGAATTTCATTTTCGCGCGCATTGCGGTTCTGCTGGACGATGTCGCTCAGGTCATCCATGTTGTAAACGTAGACGTTGTACAGCTTGGCTACCGCGGCATCGATGTTCCGCGGCATGCCCAGATCCATCAGGAACAGCGCGCGATTTCCCCGCGCCGCCATCGCCCGCTCGACCATCTCGCGGCGTAGAACCGGTTCCTCCGTGGCTACCGACGACACCACCACATCCGGTAATTGCAATGCCGTATCCCACTCACCCCAGCCGACTACTTTTCCTCCGAATTGCCGGGCAAGCTCGTCCGCGCGATCCCGCGAACGGTTTGATACAAACAGGTGTGCGATGCCTCGATCGCGCAGCTGTGAAACTACCTGTTCGCTGATCGTGCCCGCTCCCAAGACCAGTGCGCTGCGTGAGCCCAATTTTCCGAAGATGCGCTCCGCCAGCTTCACGCCCGCGGAAGCGACAGACATCGGCCGCGTCCCCAAGTCCGTTTCCGACCGCACGCGCTTTCCGACTTCGAGCGCTCCCTGAAAAAGGCGATTCAACACCGGCCCGGTAGCGCCCTGCTCGTGGGCGGAGCGATACGCTTCCCGCACCTGGCCGAGGATTTCGGCTTCCCCCAGCAGCATGGAATCGAGCCCCGCCGAAACACGAAACAGATGGCGCACCGCCTCCCGATCGTAGTGGTGATAGAGCGAGATGCTTAGAACGTCCGCCCGCACCGAATGGAATTCGCTGAGAAAGGAAGAAAGCCCCGGGGCGCACTCGTGGGAAGACTCCGGCGGAACGCCATAAACTTCGCTGCGGTTGCAGGTCGAGAGCACCAGCGTCTCTTCGAGAATTCCCCGGGACCGAAGCTCGTCAGCGGCGCGCCGTGCCTGCTCGGTGGTGAAAGACACCCTCTCCCGCACCTCAACGGGCGCCGTCCGGTGATTCAATCCGACAAGAACGATTTCCATGCCGCGGTTCCATCGCTCCTAAAAGTAGCGGTGACTATGCGACAAATACAAATTCACCACCGTAAAACTCAGCACCACCACGACAAAATTGAAAATGCAGAGCTTCGAAGCCCGCGAGCCGCGCCACGCTGCTGTACGAGCCAAGCGGAAATAGAGCACGTAGAGAAGCACCACAAGCAACGTCACGAGGTACTTCGGATCGAAGAACGAATGTTCACCGGCGAGCCGGTCCACCCACACAAATCCCAGCACTGTCCCAATGGCAATTGATACAAGTCCCACCAGGACGCTCGATCGGCTCATTCGCTCCAGCAACTCGAGAGGCGGCAGCCGCCAGACCATATTGCCCAGATCGTGGCGCCGCAGCAGCCGCTCCTCACCCAGAAAGATGATGCTGAGAACGAACGAGAGCGCGAACGCCGCATAAGCAAGGATGCTCAGCGTCACGTGAAACGCGAAGCTGGCTCCGTGCACGCTGGGCGGCGGCAGGCGGTCCGCCGGCGCGAGGTGCGCCGCCAAAAAGAACACCAGGATGAACGGCAGTACGAAGGCCCCGACGGACCGCTGCCGGTGATACAGCTCCAGACCCAGATAGGTCAGCGCCAGGAGCCAGCCAAACAGCGACATCGAGCCGTAGAGATCGTGGTACGGAACGGTGTGCAGGCCGCGCGACCGCTCCAGCAGCGCGAAATAGTGCGTCACCAATCCGACTGCGAGCAGCAGTGTGCCCAGCCGGCCGGTGAGCTCCCTGCCGGTGCTCAAAAAGCGAACATACATGCCGAGACTCAGCACGTAAGCAAGCACCGTCAAAGAGAGTGTTATGTGATTCATTCTCTTCTACCGAGCGGAAAAGCCCCTGCCCTTTCGTACCGCATAAAAATCGTCGTGATCCCATTCCGAGTATAGCCCACACTTGCGGGTACACGCACAGTCCAACGCCCCCACGAGTGGCCGTATCAGCAAGACGGGCTGAGATTTGTTATCCTTAGTGTTTCTGGCGGAACATGAGCGAACTGGCCGCATCGATCAATCGAAAAGAGTTGTTTCTTCGCGCCTGCCGCGGCGAAGCAACATCGCGGCTACCCGTCTGGATGATGCGCCAGGCCGGGCGTTACCTTCCTGAGTATCGCGAAATTCGCGCAAAACATGCGTTCCTTGAGGTTTGCAAAACGCCGGATCTGGCTGTAGAAGTCTCCCTCCAACCCTTTCGCAGGCTCGGCGTCGATGCCGTCATTGTATTCTCGGACATCCTCATCCCCGCGGAAGCCATGGGCCTGCATCTCGAACTTGGCGACGCCGGTCCAAACCTCCCGCATCCAGTCCGTTCCGAGGCTGACGTCGAGAAACTAAAGAATTTTGACCCGGAGGCCGAAACCGCTTTCCTGCCCGAAGCCATTCGCCGCATCGTGAAGTCCGTCGGACCGGACGTTCCCGTACTGGGATTTGCGGCCGCGCCGTGGACGCTCGCGTGCTACATGGTGGAAGGCAAGACCAAAGAAGGCTTCGCCACGGTCAAGAGCTTCCTCTATCACGAGCCGAAGACCTTTCGTGAATTGCTGCACCGCATTGCCGAGGCGACGATTCCGTATCTTAAGGCGCAGATCGCGGCCGGTGCAGCCGCCGTCCAGTTGTTTGATACCTGGTGCGGCGAACTCGATCTGCACGACTACAACCGATTTGCGCTCCCCGCTATTCAGGAAGTCATTTCTGGGCT
>JBGQCW010000015.1:0-13398 GCA_041495565.1 Candidatus Acidiferrum sp. | reverse complement strand
GAATGTTATCGATGATCCGTCCGCCAAGATCGATCCGCCTGGGCAGGCAGCGCTGTTGATCGGCTTCTGGACGAGTGCCAGCGTATTGTCTTCATACATGATGGTGATGATGTCCGTGCGTGGACCGGACGTCCCGTCCGGACTCGCAACCGTCGGACCAAGGTTATTGCCCGGTTCGATGGCCGGGAGGATCACATTGCACCCCGCATGCGCGGCGTTGGGGCCCTGAAAGGTCAAATTCAAAACGGTGGGAGGCCGGTTGACGGGCTTGCCTACGTTGCAACCCGCTGCGTTTACCGTATTCGGGATCGAGATTCCGCCCGTGGGGATTCCTGTCCCTGTCTGGATCAGATCCTGGACGACCAGGTTGAGTCCCGCCCGGAGGTTGTCGCTCATATCGGAGCTCTGCGTGACGTTGTTGTTTGCTTTGGTGGAATCGCGGAACAACAAGACCGCGGCCGCCATCGCCACCATGGTCACCGCCATGGCGATGATTACTTCCACCAGCGTGAATCCAGACTTTTTCTTCATTACCTGCTCCTCAATCCAGCCTCACGAGAATTGCGCGATGTAGCTAACAAGTACGTACTGCCGCCTCATGGAACCCAGTGTATAGGTCAGAGTGATGGTGATCTGCCGCAGGCCTGCTTCGCCGGGAACGTCGGCGATCAAGATCGTCCGCTTCATATTCGTCAGGGACATCACCACGTCATCCGCAGTGCCAAGAACCTTGTCCGGACCGGGACCCGTGATCACCACGATCGGATTCGCCTTGTCGTCGTCTGCCGTACCGTAGAGCCCGTCCACGCCCGCCGCGAGAAGTGGCTGCGGTGGAACCAGGAAGACACCGTCATTGACGCCGCCCGCACCGGTAACGTTGCGAATGTTCGTCCAGGCCAGCAGCTTGGAGTCGCGCGCCGCGAAAATCGTCTCCACTGCTTCTTCGGCCTTCTTTTCGGCGATGTAATCGAACTGCGTCATGGCCGCCACTTGGATGCCCTGCGCGTAGACCGAAGCCAGTGACAAAATACCGAAGGAAAGAATCACGATGGCAATCATGGCTTCGAGCAGCGTGAATCCGCTTTGCTGATTTGTGCGCTTGCTGTTCCGCGTCATCGGCATTCTCCTTATTCCTGCCACTGGGTGCCGTCCCAGTGGTATTCCCGCACGCGGCCCGTGGCCCCAAGGACGCTGACCGCGCGCGCAGTCGCCGGCATTCCCGCGATACCGAGAAATACCGTGCCGTTTACGAGGGTGTTGCCGCCATCAATGAATGAACCATTGGTCGTGAATTTCATGATCGGGGGACCCCCACCGAGGCCGTTGAAGTAAATCGGTTGAGTGTTTCCAAAATTGTAGGGTTTCGGAATATCCGGAAGGGCGTTGAACACCATGTATATCGCTCCACCCTCGAATGAGACGGGGAGAGGGGCTGGGAGCGGCGGCCCGATCGTCACGATTTCCGTGATTAACAGTTGGTTCGTCCCGACGAATTGCACCTGGACCTCGCGGCGATGCGCAATGGCCCTTGCGCGCGCCGAACGCAACTGGTAAAGCATCTGGTCCATCGCCGAGTTTGCCTTGGCTCTCGGTATCACGGACCCAAAATTGATGATCGCCATGCCCGACACGATCATGATCAGGGCGATGGCGGTAAGCGCTTCCAGTAGCGAGAAACCCCGTTGCGGCTTGGTAAGGTGCTGTCTCATCATCCACTCCATAGAGCTCCAGTCGAAACCCTTCGCTGGGTAGCCTAAGAACAGCACGTTCGCACCCAATAGATTTTTCCACTTAACTTGTTTATAAATAAGAAGTTACGATGGACTTCGGGTCCGTGCACCTTGCAGCAGCGCGTAACGAAAAGTTACAAACCGCGTCCGGCACCGTGCTGGCCTTTAACGCGGACGTGGACACTGAAATCGGTGGAAAGGGCGACTAGGGGTTGCTTGACCGTGCGCGCAAGCCTGATTGGAGATCCGGAATCATCCAAGTGGAAGGAAGTCCCAATTCGCTGGGGATCACAAGAAATTTTGGCTGGGAGACCTGGATTCGAACCAGGATAGCCAGATCCAGAAACTATTAAGAAAACCGTATGTTGTTGATTCGTCTAGCTTTTTCCTATGTCGTAGTACATGGTTTTAGCCGGTTCTCGGCGGCAATTGTTCCCAAGTTGTTCCCAAGTTTTGGGGTGAACCCCTAGAGTGGCACAGTTTTTTTGGACACAGCTTCCGCTTTCGTAACAGCGTTTTTGCATCTTCTAGCAGGAGAAGGGGTTTGGGGAAGTCCACCCCAATGAAGGCAGGAATGTTAAGGAAGAGGGATTTCTGGCTTTCATGGCTCATTCACGTGGAAGCAAGGCCATGCATCTCCTAAATCTTTGCATGCCTGAATGGGTTAGCGAACTGTTCTCAAAAAAGCCGCGATCTTTCGGCGGGTGTCCAGAGGACTCTCGAAAAAACAGCCGCTACGCACTAGGCAAAAAGCCACTTGCCCGAATTAGATGCACCGCTTGGTGGCGATCATCTGCGTCAACCTGTTTCATGATGCGGCGCATATGATTCTTCACTGTGAACTCAGAAAGATTCAAGTTTGCCGCAATCTGTTTATTGCTCATACCCTTTGCGACAAGATCCATCAATTCGAGTTGCCGGTAGGTCAGCAAACGCTTTGCACTACCTTGCTCGCTGGAAACCTTTGCCCTCTGTCGATATTCGCGCGACAGATGTTGAATGAGAGTCATGCAGAGTTTAGGCGGGCAGACGGCCTCTCCCTGTGCCACCCCCCGGACGGCGGAGATTATTTCCGCGGCTGAGGCATCCTTTAGCACATAGCCACTGACTCCGAGAAAAGCGAATTTAAGGAAGACATCAGGGGATTCGTCCATTCCAAAAAGGACGATCTTGATCTGAGGAAGATGCTCGAAGAGATCGCTGACCAGGCTAGTGTCGTGGCCGGGGGTGAAACAGTCCGCGAGAACTATGTCACAATGAGAAGCAGAGATCTCTTCCATGGCTGACCCAGTGCCTCGACTTACACCGACGACACCGATGCCTGCGCGCTTTTGGAGCAGACGGGCCAGCGCCTCCCGAAGCAGACGGTTTTCCGCTATGAGGAATACGTTTATGCCGGACGAAGAGGATTCGCTGCCGTTCTCTACCATACCGTAGGGGACCCACTCCCCCAGATTCCAACCGCGTGCCGTGCTAGGAGTTAACGTTACAGTCCACTCGCAGAGAGGAAAGTCGAGTGGAGTACGTATTTTAGGAGCCGATTACGTGGTTTGTCAACTAATGAGCCACGAGATGATTGGAGGGAATGCTATAAACGAATATTCTGATAGAAATGGACGTACTTCTCTGGATCTGTAGCTCGAAACAGTGTCTTGTTCTGCTGGCATCCCGTCTTGCATAGAGACTCATCCTAGCAGAATTAGAAATTAAACGGGAGGGGTCGAGCGTTTCTCCAGAGAGTTGGAAGCGATTTGATGCTTCGTTAGTGCTTCGGACTGGGTGCCTTAGTCCTCTACATTAGTTCCTCCGGGTCCCGGCCTAGCTCCTTCACTGGGCTCCGATTGAACCTCTCGTGCACACGCAGACAAAGTCTCTCCTTGGCGCGAAATTGATTCCACGTTAAGCCTTCCATTCTTCGCTGCAACTCAGATACTTCCATCACCAATCCACTAGGAGATGGCCATGGACAAGGCAATTCGTATTCTCGTAGCTAATCGGCCCAAGCTCATACGAGAGTTGCTTCTTGGCACGCTTGCGGATCAACCTTGGATCGAAATCGTCGGAGAGGTCTCCGATGATGCGGAGATTCTCGATCATGTGCATAGAACCTCGCCCGATCTGCTTGTAATTGCTACGGATGAGCCGGGAAAGCGGCCCCGGATCTGCGACTCACTCCTGCACCAGCATCCTGAACTTCGTATTATCGCCGTCGCCCCTTACAAGAACTACAGCGTTTTTTATTGGGCCACACTCGACATTCATTCCGATGACATTGAACCTTCTGAGGAAGGCATCCTCAGCGCGGTGCGAAGCGTGGCGGAAAGCACAAGTAAGCGCAGCGGTGTGAATTGAAATGAGAGACGAGATCATGTTTCACAAGAGCAGGCTCACGGGAATCCTCGCTTCCTTTTTTGTTTTGACGTTTTGCGCTACCGCGCAGGCCCAAGAAAACGACCGGCAAAGAGTACCTCGCGACGCAAGTTCTTCTTTTCGCTCCCCCGAGCTATCCGATCTCGCCAAGGAAAATCTGGAGCGCGTGGCGGCATCTGCGGACCAGCTCAAAGAAGTGCTCGTGAAGGACGCGGGGATTTTTGTGGAACTGAAGCGATGGGTAGCGAAAGAAGCCACAGACAACGGTCAGATCGTGGAAGATTCCTCGCTAACCGACCAGGCAATCTTTGACCGGCTCGAGCGGGACATAGCATTTCGTTCGCTAGCCACGCGCCTTGTGCAGCGGTATGGCCACTTGCTGCCAAGTATTAATCCGGATTCGGAGATCGGAAAGCAACAAGAACTGCTTTTGAAAGAGCGCACCCGCCGCCTGGTACAGATTGAGGCCCAAGAAGATTCAGAATCGCTGCGACCGCGCCAAGGCGAGGAAAATGAAGTGCGCAGGGCGGAAAGCAGAGGGTGCGATCCGCAGCGGGACGGGACCTGCGGCGAACCCTCCTCCAATCGCACGCGTTTCGGAATTCCTCGCCCGGTAGAGACACCGGGAATCGAACCCAATTTGCCTGCAGTGCCAAGTCAAACGCCCCCGTCCAGCGCAGCTCGGACGCTGCGGGCGAGCCTAGGCCGGGAAGATTCGTATTTGCAGGGAGGCTCCGAGAATGAAGTCAGTCAGACAACTCCCATGGATGGGTTGCGGCGTTCAGAAGACGGTTTTGGAATGTCCTCGCAGTTGGGTCTGGTCGATGGTCTTCCGAATCAGGCCCGGAGCAATGGCTTGCAGAATCTTTCTTCGCTTTCCCCATTACCAAACCGAAATGAAGGGAGAGAGGTTTCCGCAACCGAAAAGGCAATGGGGCGCAGCGAGCGGCTCCCAGACGAGCGCGGTTTGCCGATAGACAGGAATCTTCCTCCCATCAGCATGGTCCGCAGACCAAGTCCCTACGCAGATATTCCTTCACTTTACGACATGTATGTTCAAGCTTCCTCACGGGAAAGTACTCAGGAGCGTTTTGGGCTGAAGATTTTTCGCAACAACAGTTTGGAACCGAATGTCATCCCCATGGATCTACCGGTCGGTCCTGAATATGTCGTTGGGCCGGGTGATGGCCTAGCGATTGATCTTTGGGGAGGAATTTCGCAGCGAATGTTTCGAATTGTGGATCGCGAAGGGCGCATCACGCTGCCTGAAGCGGGGCCATTGCTCGTGAGCGGCCGCACGCTTGGTGATGTGCAACGGACCGTTCAGCAACTCATGCGGACACAATACCGTGATGTTTCGGCGGACGTTTCGCTTTCGCGGCTGAGGACAGTCCGAGTCTACGTGGTTGGCGATGTCGCTGAGCCTGGTGCGTATGACATCAGTTCGCTCTCGACTCCGCTTAACGCACTGTTCGCGGCGGGTGGCGTTACCTCGCACGGCTCGCTGCGGGCCTTGAAGCATTATCGCGGTAAGCAGCTCGTCGAGGAAGTCGACGCCTACGACCTACTGCTACACGGAGTCCGCGGAGACATGGCGCGGCTGGAGAACGGCGACACCCTTATGGTGCAACCAATCGGGCCGCAAGTGACGATTGAGGGCATGGTACGGCGACCGGCAATTTACGAGCTGCATGGGGAGACTTCCCTCGAGGATGCCCTGGAATTGGCCGGCGGCATTTTACCAGCAGCCGCCTTGCAACATGTGGAAGTTCAGCGTCTCGAAGCACACCAAAAACGAACCATGTTGACTCTCGATCTTTCGTCGAATGGCGATGCTGACAGCGTGGCAAAGCAGCTCAGCACCTTCAAGATTCAAGACGGCGACCAGATCCACATTTTCCCAATTGCTCCGTACAACGAGAGCGCGATTTATCTGCAAGGACATGTACTTCGACCGGGCCGTTATTCGTATCGAGAAGGGATGAAGCTGACCGATCTGCTAGCGTCTTACACGGATCTGCTGCCTGAACCGGCTGCACACTACGCTGAGATTGTGCGGCTCAATCCACCGGACTACCGGCCAAGCGTGGAAAGCTTTGACCTGTCTTTCGCCCTGGCAAATCCGGCGGCGGCGCCGAAGCTGCAACGACTCGACACCGTCCGCGTCTTCAGCCGATATGACTTCGAACAGGCACCGTCGGTCTGGATCGGCGGCGAGGTGCGAGCACCCGGTAAGTATCGTACATCCGGCCAAGCACACCTCCGCGACGCGATCTTTCTGGCTGGAGGCGTGGCACCTGACGCCTCGCTCGATTCAGCCCAACTGTTCCGGACCCAGCCCGATGGAACGATGAAAATTCTCAGCGTGAATCTGGGCGAAGCGCTGGCGGGGAATCCAGTGGACAACCTGCTGCTCGAGCCACGCGACCGCGTCCTTGTTCACCGCAATGCAGCAAAGGTAGATCCGGCAACGGTGTACGTGAAGGGGGAAGTTGCCAAGCCCGGTCGCTACCCGCTGACGACCAACATGCACGTCGAGGATCTGATTCGCGTCGGGGGTGGTCTCAAGAGGAGTGCCGACCCTGTGAAAGCCGACCTAACGCGATATGCGGAGGGTGACCTGCCGCGCACCTCGACCGAGAGCATTCCCATCGAGCTCTCAGCCGCGATGAGTGGCAATGCCAACGAGAATGTTTCTCTTCACGACGGAGACGTTCTAACGATCCGCCAGATTCCCGGTTGGAACGATATCGGAGCATCGGTGACGGTTCGTGGAGAAGTTCAACATCCGGGATCCTACGGCATTCGCCCGGGTGAACGGCTGAGTTCCGTGCTGGCAAGAGCGGGCGGGTTCAGCGCTCAAGCATATCCCTATGGGGCAGTGTTGATGCGCCACGAAGTGCGTGATCTGGAATTGAAGTCGCATATGGAACTCATGCAGCGTGTGAAGGCCGCGGAGGTAAGTCTCAAGGCACTTCCCGAGACGGATGCCGATCAGAAGAATGCGAAATTGACCGCAATCGCACAGACGGAAACGGCTCTCACTCAGTTACAAGCCACCGCGCCAATTGGCCGTGTCGTCGTCCACATTCGGCCGGATGTAAATGTTTGGCGGAATACCTCTGCCGATGTTCCAGTGCGAGATGGCGACGTGCTGGTAGTTCCCAAGAAGGCGGACTACGTGCTCGTGACGGGTCAGGTCTTCAACCCAACGGCAATTAGCCATCAGCCGGGCCGAAGTGCCAAATGGTATCTGAGTCAGTCAGGGGGATTGACACAGCTTGCTGACAAAAAGGCGGTGTTCGTAATCCGCGCTGACGGATCGGTGATCGCGTCAAAGAATAACAGCGGTGGATGGTTTTCAGGTGATCCGCTTAATGCGGCCTTGAGGCCGGGAGATTCGATCGTCATTCCGGAAAAGGCGCCCAAAATCGGCGGGCGGAACTGGGCGACGATAATGCAATCGGCGCAGCTCGCCTCATCCGTCGCTCTCGCGGTGGCCTATATCCATCCGTGATGAGGGATGCTTTCGATGCAGATGAAGTTCATTGCTGGGTGGATTGGCTGGGTAGCTGTGAATCTTACACTGACGGTAAGTGCGTCATGGGCCGCTATGCCGCCGCAAGCTGAGAAACAACAAGATGCAACAGAGAAGCAGAGCAGTTCCAAAGCTGAAGAGCGAGAAATGGTTCAGCCGAAGCAGAATGCCAGCATTCAGGACCAGGAGCCCGTTCTGACAGCGCAACACAGTTTGAGAGAATTGGGGAAGGATTTCCTGCTGGATCAAAACCAGATCTGGACGAGTCCCGCCCGAATCCGATTCTCGGATACGCAGTGGCTGGTGCCGCTGAGTGGCATCACGGCGGGGCTTTTCGTGACGGACCGCGACTTCAGCACGCATCTATCTCACAATCCAAACACGATCAGCCGATACAAGAATCTCTCAAACGCAAGCGTAGGAGCGCTCATTGGAGGCGCGGGAGGGATGTGGCTGTTGAGCCGCGCCACCCGCAACGATCATTGGCGCGAGACTGGATTTCTTGCCGGTGAAGCGGCCTTGAACAGTCTGGTGGTGGTTGAGGGATTGAAATATCCGTTGGGACGTGAACGACCTTTTCAAGGCAATGGCAGCGGAAACTTTTTCCAAGGCGGCACATCCTTCCCGTCGGAACACGCTGCTGCCGCTTGGTCGGTCGCTGGCGTCATTGCGCACGAATACCCGGGGCTCCTCACCAAAGTGCTCGTCTATGGTTTGGCGGCGACGGTCAACTTCTCGCGCGTGCGCGGCCAGCAGCATTTTCCCTCAGACGTGTTCGTTGGTACCGTGATCGGAAACCTCGTCGCGCAGAATGTTTACAGCCGGCATCACGATCCCGACCTCGGTGGCGAGGCGTGGAGATCGATCAGCCAAATCATACGCGGCGATGGAAATTCCTCTCCCGCAAATCAGGGGTCGCCATATGTTCCACTCGATAGCTGGGTTTACCCTGCGTTAGATCGCCTCGCAGCAATTGGCTCGAGCGACGGCGAGTTCGCCGGCCTGCGCCCCTGGACACGTCTTGAATGCGCCCACCTCGTACAAGATGCGTCAAACAAACTCAATGAGGACGAAACCGGTGCTTCCGAGGCGAGAGATCTGGTGGGTGCCCTCGAAGACGAGTTTGCAGAGGAGTTGGATGTTCTCTTGGGAGGCTCCAGCAAACGTATCCGGCTGGAGTCAGTTTATTCGCGCATGATGGGTATAAGCGGGAAACCGCTTGCCGACAGCTATCACTTTGGACAGACGCTCATCAACGACTACGGGCGGCCCTACCAGGAAGGATTCAACAACGTCACCGGCTTTTCCGGATATGCGAACCGGGGCCGATATTCAATTTACGTTCGAGGGGAATTCCAGCACGCACCCTCTGCTCCTGCATACCCTCTACCCGTGCGGCAGATCATAGCAAACGTTGATGTGAATCCACTTCAGCCACCGACGCCGGTCGCGGAAGTGAATCAATTCAACCTGCTCGATGCATATGTTGGTGTGAATCTGGAGAATTGGGAACTCACTTTCGGGAAACAGAGCCTATGGTGGGGGACGGCACGCGGCGGGGCATTCCTTTTCAGTGATAATGCCGATCCGATTAACATGTTCCGGGCAAGCCGGGTGACACCATTTCGCCTGCCATGGCTCTTCCGGCTTATGGGACCAGTGAAGCTAGACCTGTTTTTTGGCCAACTTTCCGGCAACGTATTCCCTCCGCGGCCTTTGATCCACGGAGAGAAGATCAGTTTCAAACCGACGCCCAATCTAGAATTGGGTTGGTCGCGCACGTCGGAATTTGGCGGAGTAGGCCGTCCACTCACATTAGGAGCCCTTTGGAACAGCTATGTCAGCTTCGTGACTTCGGTAAACTACGGACCTTCCGTGAATCCCGGAAAGCGTACTGGCGGCTTGGAGTTTTCCTACAAGGTTCCTTTCGTGCGCGACTGGCTGACGGTGTACCTGGATTCGCTCACTCCTGACGACCCGTCACCAATTGATGCACCTCGCCGAGCCGCCGTAAATCCGGGTCTCTACATGCCGAGGATACCTGGCTTACCCAAATTGGATTTTCGATTCGAGGCTGTCTATACCAATACTCCAGGCCGCAACCCGAGTTTCGGCAATCTGGGTGGGCAGTACGTTTATTGGGAACTCTTCTACCACGACCTGTACACGAACAAAAAGAACATCATTGGGAACTGGATCGGAAGAGATGGGCAGGGGTTTCAGTCATGGAGCAAGTACTGGTTTAGCCCAAGAAATACGCTCGAGTTCGGATACCGCCACGCGAAAGTGGATGGCAACTTCATTCCAGGCGGCGAAACCGTGAACGATGGTTCGGTGAAGCTGGATTACTGGTTGCATCACGTCGTAAGCGTGTCAGCCCGTGTTCAATATGAGAGATGGTATGCGCCTGTCTTGGCTCCCACTCCGCAAACGAACTGGACTTCATCGGTCGGAATCGCGTTCTGGCCGCGGTCGTGGAGCAAGTAGATGCATTTCGGCCCCCACGAGAAGAGGAGTCTTACTGTGTTGATGGTGAGGGAAGAGTCTCCTGTGGCAGTACGAGAATCATCCGAGCGTGAAGCATGGAAAGAAAGTGACGTGAGCGCGCAGCGATTACAGATTGCACTCCAACTTGGGCCTTTCGGATTCGATAAATGCTGAGCGGCGGCCGATGTCCTTGATTAAGCCGCTTCTTGGAAGCGTTTCCATGTCGTTCAAAGCTCATTCTCTATCTCGGCTGGGCATTTGGCCCCTGGCTCAAATCCAGCAAGGGATCGTCATGGGAAATGGTTCTGGGGCGGGGAGTCCTCTGTGAATCAGACCGCAGCATCGAGAGACCCACAGCCGGGCTTGGGCCCGGAGGACAACCACATGGGCGTACCATTGGAACGAACGACTGAGTTGGCGTCGCCTGCGGAACGCACAGTCGCACACCTTCGTCTTCTCTGGGAACACCGCCAGCTGTTGTTGCGGACTTTTCTCGTTGCCTTGGTCGTAAGTACTGTCATTGCATTTCTCATTCCAGTCCGATACGACGCGACAACTCAACTCATGCCGCCGGATAGCCAGTCCGGGTCTGGTATGGCGCTCCTCTCCGCAGTAGCGGGTCGCACTGGAGGTCTTGGGGCAGTTGCAGGCGATCTCCTAGGAGTGAAGAATTCGGGGGCACTCTTTGTCGGAGTCCTCCAAAGCCGGACAGTCCAGGATCGTCTGATCGAAGAGTTTGGACTAAAGCGCATTTATCGCACATCGAAAATTGAAGATGCGCGCCAAGCACTTGCCGAGCACACGGGCGTCTCAGAAGACCGTAAAAGCGGAATCATCGCGATTACAGTGACCGACCACGATCCTAACCGTGCCGCGGCGCTCGCACAGGCCTATGTCACCGAACTGGATCGGCTGGTAGCCCAAGTGAGCACCTCTTCTGCAAGGCGGGAGCGTATTTTTCTGGAAGAGCGGCTGAGTGCGGTAAAGCAAGATCTCGACAACGCGGCGAAGAAATTCAGTGAGTTTGCCAGCAAGAACACCGCGATCGATATACCGGCACAGGGCAAGGCGATGGTTGAAGCTGCGGCAGCTTTGCAGGGACAACTGATAGCCGCAGAATCCGAACTCCGGGGGTTGGAAGCAATTTACACGGACCAAAACGTGCGCGTACGGGCACTGCGAGCGCGGGTTGCCGAGTTACGCGCACAACTCGGGAAACTAGGTGGAGACTCTGGGGCCGCAGGGGCGCTCTCATCGAAGAGCGACCCATCCCTCTACCCCTCGATCCGCCAGTTGCCGCTTCTGGGCGTCACTTACGCCGATCTGTATCGCCAAACGAAAATTGAGGAAACAGTCTATGAACTGCTGACGCAGCAGTACGAGCTGGCGAAGGTGCAGGAAGCGAAGGAGATCCCCAGCGTAAAGATACTAGACGCCGCAACCGTACCAACCAAAAAGTCATTTCCACACCGGCTATTTCTGATAACAGCAGGAACAGTGTTTGCAATTTTCGCTGTCTGCTCGTGGCTCTTTGCGAAGCGATCTTGGCAAGCGATAGATCCGCAGGATCCCGGGAAACAGTTCGCGGAGGAAGTAGTCAGCACGCTGCGCTTCGAAGCGGGGCGACTTGTGCCAGCCGGAGCCGCACTTTCTCGGACTCTGGCAAGAATTAGGAAGCGCTCCGAATCCACACCACGGCAAGCGGAAGCGCCGGTGCAGGAAGAACCTTCAACGGCCGCAGAACTATCTCGCGTAGCGCGAAGCGGCCGGGAGTGAGCGATAGCAATATGAGAACCGAAATCAGATGAACGGGACACACGCACGTACGCTGATCAAGGTAGTGACGGATCATAGGCCATGAACGGCACAGCCGCACGCCAAGCGTCAGCGCCGACGACGGCGGAGTGGACTCCATCGGGCGAATTTGCTCAAGATACTTGGCTTGATGCTGGAGACAGCCTCTTCTTTCGAGCGAGATCCGAACGTCGGCGGATCGGATTCGTTCGCCAAGCGTCATATGTAGCGATCGACGTTATCTTAGTTTGCCTCGGGGCGATTGTTATCTACGGAGCCCGCTTTGGCTTTGCTCCTCGCCTCGGCGTCGGTATCGCTTCAGTTCGCGAATTGATTCATCAGGCGTACACGCATGCCTACCCGGCCTTCTTAGTGCTGTATGTCGCGCTGATTGTGATGGCTTGTATGAGTCAACATCTGTATCGCACATCAAGAGAACTTAGTACGCTTGAAGAAAGCTTCACGGTGGCCAAAGCCGTTGGGTTTGCGACCGTCTTGCTGGTTCTTTTCATCTTCATTTCCGGCAATAAGGAAATCTCGCGGCTGGTCGTGGCCTCCGCCGGTCTCGTGAACGTCGGCACGTTAGCTGGCTGGCGATACGCCAAGCGGCGCTATGTTCTTCATCGTGCGCGCCGCGGGGAAGGGGTATCGCGCGCCCTGATCATCGGGGCAGGAAGACTCGGCCAAACCCTTGCAACATGGCTTGAAAATAACCGCCAACTTGGTTACGCCGTCTGCGGCTTTTTGGATGCGCATCCGAACGGGGATGCGCGCGTACTGGGGTCAATCCAGGATCTTAAGAAAGTCGCCCTCGAGCAGTTCGTTGACCAATTGTTTGTGACGCTACCCGCAGAGCGAGAACTCGTCAAGGAAATTTGGGTCGAAGCACGTCGCCTTCGTCTCAACTTAAACGTGGTGCCAGACATTTACGACGGTTTGGGATGGCATGCACCAATAAGGTCGATCGGCGGTTTCCCAGTCATTGAACTGCACGGGCAGCCGATTCCAGCGTTGGGCTTAGCCGTGAAACGCGCCATCGACATCGTTGTGGCTTCGCTGGGGCTTATTTTTGTCGCGCCGTTGCTGGCTCTTGCGGCTCTATCGATTTGGTTCGACTCGCCTGGCCCAGTGTTTTACTCCGCGCTCCGAGTAGGACGAAAAGGCAGGAAGTTTCACTGCTACAAACTGCGCACCATGGTCGACGATGCCGATGCGCACAAGGAAACCTTGCGGCAATCCAATGAGCGTAACGGACCGTTTTTCAAGATGGAGAACGATCCGCGTATCACGCGCTGCGGGCGCTGGCTGCGGAAATACAGTCTGGATGAACTGCCGCAACTCTGGAACGTGCTTTGCGGCAACATGAGTCTCGTCGGCCCACGGCCGCATCCGGTGGACGATTACGAGCGCTACACGCTCGAGCACCTTCGTCGGCTGGATGTGAAGCCGGGCATCACGGGTTTGTGGCAAGTGACGGCG
>JBGQCW010000014.1:0-13406 GCA_041495565.1 Candidatus Acidiferrum sp. | reverse complement strand
GTGTCGGGAGCTTATTGTTTCCAAGTGCTCACAATTGCACGGGAAACGACCGACGAACAAATTCGTAACTGATTGAATTTGCGAATGATGTTGGTGGACGTGGCCGGGATCGAACCGGCGACCCCCTGCTTGCAAAGCAGGTGCTCTCCCAGCTGAGCTACACGCCCATGACAGGCAACTCTCTCCATTTTCGGTGGAATTGGAAGAAGGGTCAAGCCGCGGCGGAAGATTGCGGACGGGAGCAGCAACCCAAGCAATCCATCAGAGCAAGCAAATCATAAGAGATCATTGCGTTGCTCAGGGATGGCGGCGGGCGGCTGCCTCGACTCCGGCGAGCATTTTGTCCAGTTCGGCGCGGGAAAAGTGCCGGCCGTTCACGATGACGCTCGCGATTTTCTGAGTGTTGGCAATGTCCTCGAGAGGATTGGCAGAAAGAAGAACGAGATCGGCGAGTTTTCCCTTTTCGACCGTGCCCAGCTGTTCTTCCATGCCGAAAAAACGAGCAGGGTTCAGCGTGGCGGTTTGCAATGCTTCGAGAGGAGTGAATCCAGCGGCCACGAATCGTTGCAATTCTTCGTGAAGGCTGAAGCCCGGGAAAATATGGACCCCGGCCGGCGTATCGGTTCCCGCGAGAAACGGCACGCCGGCCTTGCGCAACATCCCGACTACTGCAAGTTCCTTCTCGATGAACTGCTTGCGCGTCTCGAGATCATCGGCGCCGTACCCTTGTGTAATCTCATCCGTAAAGCGTTTCCACGTTTTGGTTCTCCATGACGCGGGCACGTATTTCACGCGTGTGTCTTTGCTGAAATCACTCACGTCAATCAGATTTCCGCCGCGTTCCCAAACCAACGTGGGACATTGCCACGTCTGATTCTTAGCCAGGATTGCCGCAAGCGCTGTAGCACGTGCGGGATCGTAACTCGCGAGGAAACGCCCTTCGGTTTTGTTTCCCTTCAAGAAATCGTCTTCGATGGGCGAGCTGCCTTCGAAGATGCCGATGAGATGTTCGAAACTTTTCATGCCCGCTTCGGACATTTCGCTCGCGCGCACGGAATCGGAAACGTGACCCTCGAAGGAGATCTCCTGCTTCTTCGCTTCGTCCGCGATCGCGAAGACGGCGTCGCGCGGGATGAGCGATTGCAACTTGATGAAGTCCGCGCCGCGGCGCTTGAGATCCGCGACCGCGCGGCGCGCATTTTCAGGCGTGGCAATCGCGAGGGAGCTGGGAAAACGCGGCTTCGGGCCATCGAGCATCGGCCCGGACGTTCGAATGCGCGGACCGATGAGGTCGCCGGCTTCGATCTCGTTGCGCCATCCCTGCACGATGTCGAGTTCGCTGCCCATATCCCGCACGCCGGTAACACCGTTGGTAACGAAAAGCGGCAACGAAACGTCTTGCGCGTCGGAAAACCAATCGCCAAACGCGAGATGCACGTGCATGTCCCAGAGTCCGGGGATCAGGAAGAGGCCACGGCAGTTCACGCTCCGCGCGTTGCGCGGAGCCTTGGCGGATTTGCCCGGGCCGACGAAGGCAATGTGATTGCCCTCGACGATCACCGTTTGATCGGGATGGAGCGTGCCAGTTCGAACATCGACGACGGTCACATTGTTAAGGACCAGTGCACCTTCCGAGGAAGGCTTTTGCGCGAACGAGTGTGTTGGCGCGAGGAACAGAGTCAACAAAAAGACAAAGAAAAGATCAGTGTAGCGGCGAAAGAAGTTCATGTGCCGGAATTGTAGCCGCTTTCCAGGAGAAATCTACGCGCGAACGATATTTTCCCGGGCGCACGAGGGAATGGACGCGATGGGGCTATGATGGGTAGTCTGGTTTGAAAAAACACGGAGCATCGCCATGCGGAAAACGAAAATCTTGTGGATGAATTTTGTTGTGGCGGGAATTGCCCTTACCTCATTTGGTTTCGCACAGGATAAACCGCCGGAGCACCAGCATCATGGCGCCTTCATGCAGGGAGGCATGCACCACGCGGTTGCCAAGGGCGTAACGCTGGATGCAAAAGTGGACTCCGCGGCACACACTGCCACCTTGCGTGTCGGCCCGATGAATTTGCCCGCGAACACGAGCCACACGAAGATGCCGCAGCCGCCGGATCTGATTTGGGCCGTGCCGATCGAGGGTTGGCTTCTTGCATATCATCCCAGGCTAGTGGATTCGAACGGCAGCGCTGTTCCCGGAACCGTGCTGCATCACACCGCATTTTGGAATGAGAACCGTGCCGACTTTCTTTGCCCCAACAAGGAAGAACATATTTTCGGCGCCGGCAGCGAAATGACCGATTGGGCCGAGGTACCCGGCTACGGTTATCGCGTGGAAAAGGGCGACAAGATTCGCATCGAGACCATGGTTTACAATCCGACCGCAACTTCTTACGACAAGGTCTATCTCGAAGTGGCGATTCCTTTCCAGGAAGCAATGGGAGACGCCAGCGCCGCAGCGCCGCGAAAGAATGTCTATCCGGCATGGATGGACGTGACGTCGTGCGGAAATTCCGGTTACGACTTGTCCGCTGGAAAAAGTACGAAGAGCGGGACCGTCACTGTGAAATATGACGGCATGCTGCTGGGCGTGGGCGGACATTTGCACGACTACGGAAGGCAGGTCGTGTTGCAGGATGTGTCGCGCAAAGAAACCGTGGCGACGCTGGACGCCAAGGTGGACGCCGAAGGCCATCTCGAATCTGTGCCCGTGAAACTTTTTCTCCAGGAGGGCGGCTACAAATTTGCGGCGAACGATATATTGAAAATTTCCGCCGCGTACGACAATCCAACTGGAAGATTATTGCGCGACGGAGCGATGGGCATCGCCGTCGGCTATTTTGTTCCCGCTGATGACAAAGTCATGGCCGCTCTTCACCGCAAAACAAAGCCCACCCACGACATGGCCGCCATGTCCCACGACCACTGAGAAGAATGTGATCCGCGGTCAGTGACCAGAGTGCAGTGAATAAGGAAAGACTCTTTCCTCCATGGCCGAAACGTTTCATCGCCTCGCTGCGCTCGTCCTGGCGTTTTCGCCGAGTAGATATTGCATGTCTTTTGCTCGCTAGCCTGCTTTGCGGCCGATGCCGGGCATGTTGCTCCCGCGCCCGGGTTTCAGCTCGGCGCAGATTTTATCGAGCAGAGCGGATTGCGAGGCGACATAGTTTTTGGCGAGGGTCTGGAGGGTAGCGAGATTATCGGGGGCGACGTTATCCATTTCGCCGGCGGCGGGTGGCAAATCGGTAACTTGCAGGCGATAGTAGGTGCATTCGGGCAGGGTGGCCAGTTCAAAATCCACGGCTTCGGAAACACTGTCCATCAGAACGGGAATGATTTGCTTCGCCCATCCGATCAATCCCCAATCTTTCGCGGTGGCATAGGTAATCCGGTCCTGACGATCGCCGGTGCCTACGGAAACGACGACGACGCGCGCGGCGTCCGGATAGAGGAGCCGCGCTTCGACGTAGGCGGCCATGGAAGGGTTGTTGACGAACACGCCGCCATCGACCAGCGCGTAGTCGTCGGCGCCTCGGGTGAGGTGAAACGGCGGAAAAAAGGTGGGCGCTGCGGAAGTAGCTCTGGCGATGTCCGTCACTTTCCAGTTGTAATCCGGGCGGGCGGCGATCAGGTGGCTCTTAAAGAAGAATGGGAGCTGTTTCTGGAGGTTGTAGCTGGAGATGAGCAGAGGAGTCAGGGCGGTGCAGAATTCCGTGGCCTGAAAAAATCTTGTCAGGGTGGCCTGCAAGCCGTCGGGCGAATATTTCGGAAGGAGAAGCTGCCGCAGGGGCGTCAGCCAGCTTTTCTGGAAGATCGCCGAACCGTTCTGGACGTAGAGATTCAGGAGCTGATCGGCTGAATAGGGCTTGCCGTTATTGCAGAGCGTGCCGAGTCCCAGCGCAATGATGCCGCCTGTGGAAGTTCCGGCGATCAGATCGAAGGTCTGCCACAGTTCCCTGCCCAGGCGCTTCTGGAGTTCGCCAAGAATCACCGCCGGGACGATGCCGCGTATGCCACCTCCGTCGACGGCGAGGACTTTGATGATGTTCGCTTGCCCATCCGCCATGAGATCGATCCTCCTCCCGCTTGGTGCCCGTGATGGATTGTGCTGGATTGCGGTGAATCGTTACAGCGGATTTCGACGGGATGGCGGTTTGGATGCGTAAAGAAAAGCACAGCCCCCTTCCAGCAGGGCTGGAATCTGCGATCGGCAAGCTCCCGGTAAACAGAATTCGCTATGCCACACCAGGGAGGCCGGGCTGAACCCAGGCCTCTACAAAGGCATGGCTATATCAGCTGGCGCTTCCAGCGGCCGCGGCGGAAAAGAATGATGCTGACGGCGGCGATGGCGCCTTCAGCGATGACGATGGACCAGAAAACGCCGCTGGAGTGCATGCCGAGGGTGATCGCGAGGAAGTAGGCCAGAGGAATTTCCAGGAGCCAGAAGCCGAAGAAATTCACGATGGTGGGCGTGACGGTGTCTCCCGCGCCGTTGAAGGCCTGGAGCATAACCATGCCGTAGGCGTAGCCGATGTTGCCGTAGCTGAGAATACGCAAGCAGGAGACGGCTAGCGGGACGACGGCGGGATCTTGCGTGAAAAGGTGAATGACCGGCTCGGCGAAGATGACGAAGAAGAGGCCGATGAGGCCGAGAAAGATCATGTTGTAAAGGCCGGTGCGCCAGACGGAGGTTTCCGCGCGCTCGGGCTGCTTGGCGCCGAGATTTTGGCCGACGAGCGTGGCGGCGGCGTTGCTGAGTCCCCAGCTGGGCATGAGAACGAAGATGAGGATGCGGATGGCAATGGTGTAGCCGGCGAGAGTGGCGGAGCCGAAGATGCTGACGATGCGCACGAGGCCGATCCAACTGGTGTGCGCGATGGCGAATTGCAGGATGCCAGTGAGCGAGATGCGCAGCAAGCGCCAGAGAACGCTGAAGTTGAGATGGATCTGGCTGCGAAGGATGCGGATGCGTTCCGAGCCGCGGAGGAGTCGACAGAACTGATAGAGCACGCCGATGCTGCGGCCGGTGAAGGTGGCGAGGGCGGCTCCCGTGACGCCGAGCTTGGGGAATGGTCCCCAGCCGAAGATGAGGCAAGGGTCGAGAACGAGATTGATGATGTTGGAGACCCAGAGGAGGCGCATAGCGATGGCGGCGTCGCCCGCGCCGCGGAAGATGGCGTTGTTGAGAAAGAGCAGCATGATGGCGCCGCTGCCGCCGAGGGCGATGCGCGCGTAGCCGGAACCGACGGCGAGAATTTGCGGGGACGCGCCCATCAGACGAAGCAAGTCCGGCGCATAGAAGATGCACGGGATGCCGACGAGCGCGGAGACCGCGAGGCCGATGGCGATGGCTTGAACGCCCGCGACGGCGGCGCCCGCGGGATCTTTTTCGCCGATGCGGCGAGCGACCATGGCGGTGGTGGAAAGGCTGAGGCCAAGGCCGACGGCGAAGACGAGGCTGAGAAGCGATTCGGTGAGGCCGACGGTGGCGACGGCGTCCGCGCCGAGACGGCCGACCCAGAAAACATCGACGACGGCGAAGAGCGACTCCAGCACCATTTCCAGGACCATGGGAATGGCGAGGAGGAGAATCGCGCGATTGAGATTGCCGGCGGTGAAGTCCTGGTGCGAGCCGCGGATGGATTCGCGGATGGAGCTCCACAGCTTGGGCGGCGGCGCGGCGGCGACGGTTTGTTCCAATGACATATAGACCTTTACGTTCTGCGTGGGCGCTTCCCAAAAAAACGGGCACGCTGACGCGGTTGCGGAAATCAAATGGTATAGACGAGGGAAAAAATCAGGTCCGCGCTAGCGGCGGATTAGCTGCGTACAGCGACTTGGGGGACGAACATGGGCGTTGTCCTTGGCGCTGTCTTTGCAAGTGGACTGCGCCGGAAGTCCGAGTCGAAAAACACAATTCTGGAACGAAAAAAGTATACAACGCCTCTGCATGGCATGACCAGAGAAAACGTGAAGGCAACCGGGACAAGCGGGTTAGGCGCAGGAGAGCAGAATCAGGCGACGAGAAGACCTCGGGGAATGCGGCGCGGCTTTTCGGGGCGGTCATGATGGGCCCACCAGTCGCGCCAGGCTTCGGGGTTTTTGCCAAAGGACGCGCCGGTGATGGGACGCAAGGCCGCGTAGACCAAGTCCTGCGTTACGGCGTCGAGCGAATCGTCATCGAGGAGATTGAGCAGTTGCGGAACGGCGGTGAGGCGCTGTTCTCCGGTGAGCATGCCGGAGCGAGCCAGGTTGCACGCAGCGCGTTCACGGATTTTCGGAGAAGAGTCGTGGGCCAGGATGGAGAGGAGCGGATCGATGGATTCGTCGGTGCCAAGCATCGCCAATCCCTCGACGGCCCAGAAGCGTGTCTGCGGGCTGGGGTCGTGCGCGTAGCGGAGCAAGGTGGCCAGCACCGTGGCCGGTTCGACGCCACGATTGCCGAGCTCGCCGAGTCTCCAGAGCGTCAGAGAGCGGCTGCCAGGATCGTTATTAATCTGGTTCAGAAGATGCGCGACGCTTTGCGGGGACTTGCTGAGATTGCTGGCCGCGAGATCGATTTCCAGCGCAGCGGTCCGCACGCGCGGATCCTCGGATTCCAGGGCCGCGAGCACGAGATGGAAAAGCCGGTCGGTACTTTCGAGGCGTCCGCGCCAGGCGTCCTGCCTCTGGCGAATCATGTCAAGAGAGTGCGCGTCCCGGTGGATGGCGAGATCGAGCAGGCGCTCGGCTTGCTGTTGCGGCGCGAGGTGGCTGAGTTTCTCCAGTTCAACGCTGGTCGCAGCGGGTTTGGAATCGGAAACAAGAGATGGCGATGGGTGAATGACCGATGCCGCATGTACCGGTGTGATGCTCTGCCATTTTGACCAGATGGCTTGGAAGCGCGCGACTTGAAAACCGGCTGCTGTAGAAAGTGCAGCGAGAAGCGCGAGGCACAAGGCGAGCCAAAGCAGTCGAATCGGGATTCCCGATCCGCGATGCGAGGCGGCGCGCTGCTCCGGAGTGTGCCCGGAGGCGGCTGAAAAATGGTTTGGCCGTGCGTTCATGGATCTGGCCGCGCGGACAGAAATCAGCGCGCGCTAAGCGCAAGGTAGAAGGCGGAAGGAAGATCGCCAATGGTACGGCGGGCCAGACGCAAGCCTTTCAGCGGGCAAACCCTGTAGCTTCAATGGGATTCAGGGAGTTACTGGTACGCACCGCGGAGTGCGAGACCGTACGAAAGAACAGGGGTCGAATCACGGACGCGCCACCGCGATCAGGCGCCCCGCAAAGACGTCCGGGGTGCAAAACCCGCACTTTGTGGGAGGTAGAGGGTCTGCTAGAATAAGAAGCTTGGTTTTGCGATATTCTGGGCATAAAATCCAGGCCAATCAAAAGAGTAAGCAGGAAAAACAATGGCACTGAAGTGTGACTTCTGCGGCAAAGGGCCGCACTATGGAAACGTGGTCAGCCACGCGAACAATACGCGGCGGCGGCGGTGGAATCCGAACTTGAAGCGCGTACGAGCGGTTGTGGCGGGCGTGAAGAAGCAAGTGCGTGTCTGCACGTCGTGCATTCGTGCCGGCCGCGTAAAGAAGGCCGCCTGAGTCTCCAACCTTGAATTTACCTATTGCGAACCTGCGATACTTGGGGCGTCCAATGGAGCGGTCAAAAGGAGTGAAGCGCGCCGCAGCGGTGCTACCGCTGGCGGCGGTGCTGTTCGCCGTCATGGCGGGCTGCAATAAGCAGACGCAGCATGCGCCCGACGTGTGGGCGGTGGTCAACGGGAAAGAGATCAAGCGGGATGAAGTCGAGAAGTATTACCGCACGCGGGTGAACCCCGAGGGGCAGGAGCCTTCTCAAGAAGAGGCGCTGTCGCTGAAGCTGAACGTGCTGGACGAGCTGATCAACAACGAGATTCTTCTGGAGCGCGCGAAGAAGCTGAATCTCGAAGCGAGCGACGGCGAAGTGGAAGATAAATTCACCGAGCTGAAGAGCCCGTACACCGAAGATGAATTCCAGCGCCAGCTGAAAAGCGGGGGCGTTTCGGTGGATGACCTGAAGCGCGACCTGAGGCGGCAGCTTTCGATTACGAAGCTGATGAACCGCGAAGTGGTGGCGAAGATTGCCATCACCGACCAGGACGTCGCAGACTTTTACAACACGAACAAGACGCAGTTCAACGTGGCGGAGCCGCAGTACCGGATCGCGCAAATCGTCGTAACGCCGAAGAAAGAGCCGCAGATCCGCAACCGCAAAAATGACGATGCCACGAACGAAGCGGAAGCGCAGCGCAAAGTGAAGATGTTGATGGACCGGTTGAATAGCGGCGCGGACTTCGCGCAGCTCGCGATGGACTATTCCGAGGACATGAATTCGGCGGCGACGGGCGGCGACCTGGGGTACTTGCCAGAGTCCGCGCTGAATCAATCCGACCCCGCGCTCAAGAAGATGGTTGTCGGATTGAAGCCGGGGCAGGTGAGCCCGCCGATCCAAGTGAAGGAAGGCTATCGGATTCTGAAGTTGATCACGCGCGAGTCGCCCGGACTGCGCGGTATCACTGATCCCCAAGTGCAGCAAACGATTCGCGACACGCTGCGGAACCGGAAAGAGCAACTCTTGAAGGCAGCGTACCTGGCCATCGCGCGGGATGAAGCGCGGACGGCGAATCATCTGGCGGAGCAGGTGATCGAAGCGGCGGGCAAGCTGCCCGACGCGGCGAAGACCACGATGCCTCCGAAGTCCATCGGACACTAATCCAGTTCTTCCATCCTGAAAATATTCCGTTCTTTTACCAAATAGCTGTTTACTCGACCCAGGCAAGGATTTCGCCGGCGGTGACGGGCTGGCCTTCTTTCGCGAGGACGCGCTCGACGGTGCCGCTCTTGGTCGAGCGGATTTCGTTCTGCATTTTCATGGCTTCGACAACGAGGAGACCCTGGCCGGCTTCGACGTGGTCGCCTGCTTTCACGAGAAGGCGGACGACTTTGCCGGGCATGGGCGCGAGGATCTGCTGGCGTCCTTCGGCTTCGACGTGGGCGTGGCGGCGACCGCTCCAGGAACGAGGATCGATGACTTCCGCGGTGAATTCCTGCGTGCCGGTTTGGAGTTTCAGCTTGCTGGCGGAAGCCGGCGTGATGCGAATTTCGTGAGATTGCCCGTTCAGTAGAATCGAGAGTGTGTGGTGAGCGATTTCGACGGCATCGGCATCGGCGGGCTGGCCGTCGAGAAGAACGCGCCAACTGCCGGCGTCGCGCTCGAGCTCAACGATGCGGGTCTTTTCCCCGGACGGACCGTCGAGATGGACTTCGAATTTCACGGCAGGCGGTCCAGTTGCGCGCGGCGGCCTTCGAGCTTCCAGCGGGAAGGCTGGTCTGCGGAAGAAGAGGACAGACAAGAATGTCTGTCCCACTGGTTTGCCTGCCAGATGGCAGCGGCGATCGCGGCGGCATCGGAGGCGGTGCTTCCGAGAGGATTTTCGTTCGCAGGAGACGCGACGGAAAGCGAACGGCCGAGCAACTCGTCGAGCCACTTGGTGTGAATTTCGCCACGGAGAAAATCGGATTCGGAGAGAATACGGCGGAAGAGGCCGGCGTTGGTCTTGATGCCGGTGATGGTGTACTCCTCGAGGGCGCGGCGAAGGCGCGCGATGGTTTCTTCGCGGCTGTTGCCCCAGGCAATGAGTTTGCTCAGAAGCGGATCGTATTCGGTGGGCACGGTCCAGCCCTCGTAGACACCGTCATCCAGGCGAATACCGGGGCCGCTGGGCATGTGACAGGAAAGAATTTTTCCCGGCGAAGGAAAGAAATTGTTGCCGGGATCTTCGGCGTAGAGGCGAGCTTCCATGGCGTGGCCGCGTGGGGTGATGGATTCCCAGGCGAAGGGCAAGCGGTGGCCGGCGGCGATGGCGATCTGGAGCTTGACGAGATCGAGGCCGGTGACTTGCTCGGTGACCGGATGTTCGACTTGCAAACGCGTGTTCACTTCCAAGAAATAAAAATTGAGGTTGGCATCAACGAGGAATTCGACGGTCCCGGCGTTGACGTATCCGCCGGCGCGCGCGAGGCGCACCGCGGCATCGCCCATCTTCTTGCGCAGGTCGGGCGTAACGATGGGTGAAGGCGCCTCTTCGATGACTTTTTGATGGCGTCGCTGGACGGAGCATTCGCGCTCGCCAAGAGAGACAACGCGGCCGTGAGCGTCGGCGAGGATTTGGATTTCGATGTGACGAGGCCGGTCCAGATATTTTTCGAGATAAAGCCGCGCGTCGCCAAAAGCATTCATGGCTTCGGAAGAAGCGTCTCGGAAGGCGGATTCGAATTCGGCGTCGCTGTAAACCAGGCGCATGCCCTTGCCGCCACCGCCGCTCACAGCTTTCAGGAGAACGGGGTAGCCCATGCCGTGAGCTAGAGCCTGTGCATCCGCGGGTTCTTCGATGGGGTCGGTTGTGCCGGGCACAATTGGAACGTCAGAACGGCGGGCGAGCTGACGGCCAGCGGTTTTCGAGCCGAGAGCTTCCATGGCATCGGCGGGCGGCCCGATGAAGGTGAGGCCCGCGTCCACACAGGCGCGCGGCAGTGCGGCATTTTCTGCGAGAAATCCGTAACCGGGATGCACGGCATCGCAACCGGCGCGGCGAGCGACGTCCATGAGCTTGTCGATGCGGAGATAGCTTTCGCGCGAGGGCGCGGGACCGATGGGATAGGCTTCATCGGCAAGGCGGACATGGAGCGATTTGCGGTCGACGTCGCTGAAGACCACGGCCGACCGGATGCCAAGTTCGCGGCAGGCGCGCACGATGCGCACGGCGATTTCACCGCGATTGGCGATCAGGATTTTCTTGAACATGTGATCTTTGAGATGCAGCGGGATTCTAGCACGCGGAATGAGACGGCTATGCGTGGGTATGAGCTGGCGTGTCCAATCGTTCGGGGTATGGAAAGGGTCCGGCAGGATTCTTGCGGGAGGCAACAACGGCAAGCATTGATTGTTGAGATCCTTCGCGCATCCTTGTCGGATGCGCTCAGGATGACAACGCGCTTCTCTTGCGGTGTAGAGGCAATTTTCGACGGCGGCAGTTCGCCAGTTCGCGGTTCGCTTGAAGGATTAGGTCCAGCGCCTCGTGGACGTTGCGGCGGACCTCTCCGAGCGTTCGGCCCTGCGTGTTCACACCGGGGATCTCGCGCACATACGCCACATACCACGGGCCGTGCTTCTTGATGACCGGAGTGACCTTCATTTTCATAGGGGAATGTTGCCGTGTTTTTTCTTGGGGTTCGTATCGCGCTTGTTTTCGAGGGCGCGGAGAGACGTGATGATGTGGGCGCGGGTGTCGGCAGGCTCGATGACGGCGTCGATGTAGCCGCGTTCGGCGGCGACAAAAGGATTGGCAAAGCGGTCGCGGATTTCGGCGATTTTTTCCTGGCGGAGCTTTTCGCGCTCGGATTCGGGAGCTTTGTCGAGCTCGCGCTTGTAGACGATGTTCACCGCGCCTTCAGGGCCCATGACGGCAATTTCCGCGGTGGGCCAAGCGAAGTTGGCGTCGGTGCGGATGTGCTTCGAGGCCATGACGCAATACGCGCCGCCGTAGGCTTTGCGGGTGATGACGGTGATTTTCGGGACAGTGGCTTCGGCAAACGCGAAGAGAAGTTTCGCGCCATGCCGGATGATGCCACCGAATTCCTGTTGCGTGCCGGGGAGAAAGCCGGGAACGTCTTCGAACGTGATCAGCGGAATGTTGAAGGCGTCGCAGAAGCGGACGAAGCGCGCGCCCTTCACGGAAGCGTTGATATCGAGAACGCCGGCGAGGAAAGCGGGTTGATTGCCGACGATTCCGACGGGGCGACCGTCGAGACGGGCAAAGCCCACAACGATGTTTTTCGCGTAGTGTTCGTGAACTTCGAAGAAGTAGCCATCGTCCACGATGGAGTGAACGACGTCTTTGATGTCGTAGGGCTTTTGCGGGTCGGCGGGAACGAGAGTGTTGAGGGATTCATCGCGGCGGGTGGGAGAGTCCGAGGTAGCGCGGCGCGGCGCGTCTTCGACGTTGTTCGAAGGAAGAAAACTCATCAGCTCGCGGATCATGGCGAGGCAATCGGCATCGTCTCGTGAAACAAAATGCGCCACGCCGCTGGTGGCGTTGTGCGTCATGGCGCCGCCGAGTTCCTGCTTGGTCACTTCCTCGTGAGTGACGGTCTTGATCACGTCGGGGCCAGTGACGAACATGTAGGACGTCTCGCGGGTCATGAAGATGAAATCGGTGATGGCCGGCGAATAAACGGCGCCGCCGGCGCAAGGACCCATGATGGCGCTGATCTGCGGAATGACGCCGCTGGCGAGCGTGTTGCGCAGGAAAATATCGGCGTAGCCGGCGAGAGAAGCGACGCCTTCCTGGATGCGCGCGCCGCCGGAATCGTTCAGGCCGATGACCGGGGCGCCTGCACGCATGGCGAGGTCCATGATTTTGCAAATCTTCTGCGCGTTGGCTTCGGAGAGCGAGCCGCCGAAGACGGTGAAGTCCTGCGCAAATACATAGACGAGGCGGCCATCGAGGCGGCCGAAGCCGGTAACGAAGCCATCGCCGGCAGGTCGCTGCTCCTGCATGCCAAAATCCACGCAGCGGTGACGGACAAATTTGTCGAGTTCCTCGAATGTTCCTTCGTCCAGCAAGAGATGGATGCGCTCGCGGGCGGTGAGCTTGCCTGCTCTGTGTTCGCGCTCGCGGCGCTCCGGTCCGCCGCCGGCTTCCGCTTCCGCCGAAATGCGGTGGAGTTCGTCCATGCGGTCGCGGTGTTTTGCCGCGGAAGACAAGATGGGTTTTGGCTCAGACAACGGGTCCTCCCTCTGGAGGGGGTTCTTTAATGCCAAAGATGCGGACGGCGAGATGCGTGGCGAGCCAGACAGTACCGAGGAGCAGGACGACGCCAAGGAGCAGCTCCGCGGCCATGGCAGAGGCGCGGTCCAGGGGAGATTCGAGCGAAGTCACATATTCCGTCGCTTGAACGAGAATGAACATTGCGCCGAGAGTCATCGTCACGATGAGGATCGTGGTTAAGATGGAAGCGATGATCTTCATGGGACTTGGCTTAGGCCGCCCTGACGCGACATGGAGAAGGATAGCGCAACCAGGCTGAAATCAGAATGTGGAAGACCTGCAAGCACTAGCGGCACGGTAGCTGAAGCCGTTCGAGGTTCAGCGCAGCCCGGACCAGTCGTCGGCGACGATGATGGAATCGCTGGGATTGGAGGTGTCGTACTTCACGCTGGCGGGCTGTCCGGCAACGAGACGGTCGAAGCGAATCTGCCCCTCCAGGCCGGTAATGTCCTGCGCGGTGTGATAGGTGACGCCGGAGATCGCATAGCTGTAGGAAACGAGATGGCGTGGGCGCAGGTCATCGAGCGGACGGGCGCTTTTGCCGAAGAAGCCCTTG
>JBGQCW010000013.1:0-13892 GCA_041495565.1 Candidatus Acidiferrum sp. | reverse complement strand
TATTGTTCTTTCCGGAAGGTGAGCGAACGGAAGCAGGAGAGATCAAACCCTTTCAACCAGGCATCGGCCTGATCGCCGGGCGGCTCGGAGTGCCCGTTGTTCCGATTCGATTGCGAGGCCTCGAAAAGATCCTTCATCGGCACGCGCGGTGGCCGCGCCCGGGCCGCGTGGAGATAGCCTTCGGGCCACCACTCTACCTTAAGGGCCAGGACTATGCGGCACTGGCGAAGCAAGTGGAAGAAGCGGTCCGGGTGCTCTAGCAAGGTTGCTGTCAAGGAAGGGCCATACGCCAGGTGCCAGAGTACTTGCGGGCGGTTAACGGGGTACAACCTTTGGACGCTGCATTGTGGCCCTCAACCCTTGACGCAAACCAACGGTACGAGCCGCGCAACTCGCCGCGCCAAACCCGCCTGCTCGGCGGCTTGAGCGACGACATTGACATCCTTGTACGCGCCGGGCGCCTCTTCGGCAACACCGCGATACGAACGAGTGCGTATCAACACACCCTTTTCGGCCAATTCATCAATCAGTTTGCGCCCCTGCCAGAGCTTCGTGGCCTGCGTCCGGCTCATGGACCGGCCAGCGCCGTGGCAAGCTGACGAGAACGCAAGGTCTTCACTATGGCCCGTGCCGATCAGAATGTAGGACGCCGTTCCCATCGTTCCGCCAATCAGCACCGGCTGCCCCGCTCCCCGTAGCGAAGCGGGCAATTCCGGATGACCTGGGCCGAAACTGCGCGTTGCACCTTTGCGATGAACGAACAGCTCTCGACTGTCGCCGTCGACGACGTGCCGCTCAATCTTGCAGGTATTGTGGGATACGTCGTATAGCAGCGCGAGTTTGGCATTCGGAATGAGTTCGGCGAAAGCGCCGCGAACCAGATGCGTGATGATCTGCCGGTTCGCCAGAGCGCAATTCGTGGCGGCGCGCATTGCGCCGAGATATTGTTGCCCCAGTTCCGAGCGAATCGGGGCACAGGCAAGTTCGCGATCCGGAATTGGCCGGTAGCCCTCGATCACCATGGATTTCAGGTAGTCTGTTCCCACCTGGTGGCCGAGCCCCCTCGATCCGCAGTGAATGCTTACGACGATGTCATCCAGCTGCAGCCCCAGTACCGGGGCGGTCCAGGAATCGAAGATCTCAGCCACCCGCTGCACTTCCAGATAGTGGTTGCCCGATCCCAGCGTTCCCATCTCGTGGGCTTGGCGCTTCTTCGCTTGCTGCGAAACGCACTCGGGCTTCGCGTCAGATGCACTTCCACCTTCTTCAATGCGCTCGAGATCTTCAGGGATTCCGTAGCCGCGAGCCACAGCCCATTGCGCGCCGCCGCGCAGCATCTCGTCCATTTCGTTTTCGCTGAGCTGGATCTCCCCGGTACTGCCGACTCCAGCAGGAATTTTTCTGAACAATGCATCCGCCAGGTCGGTCTTGTGCGGCTCCAGTTGGTCCGCTGTCAGCCCCGTTTGCAAAGCGCGTACGCCACAGGAAATGTCGAAGCCGACGCCTCCCGCCGAGATCACTCCACCCTCATCGGGATCAAACGCGGCGACGCCGCCAATTGGAAAACCGTAGCCCCAGTGAGCATCCGGCATTGCGTACGCCGCTCGTTGGATTCCAGGCAAAGTAGCCACATTGGTGAGCTGCCCGCGAACCTTTTCATCCATGTCGCGGATCAATTGCTCACCCGCATAGACGATCCCTGGGACGCGCATCTGCCCCGTCGGTTCGATGCACCATTCGAATTCAGAACGACGCGTGAGCGATTGCAGGTTCATACGTGCTCCAGCGGTGGCTCAGACGTCGACTACGCACTGCGCGAGCCATTGACCGTCTTGCTCACGGTGCACTCGAAGCGCGGTGACAGTGGCCCCCTTTGCTTCCACTGCGACCCGATGGCGTTCGGGATCAACTTTCTCGCCGACAAGGGTCCCGGTCAGAGAGCACCCAGACGTAACCACCCGAAACTTCCTGAACAACATCGTGCGCACCGCCATTTCATAGATGACCGCGTTGAGCCAACTGACAAAAAGCAGTTCGAGGTCGGGCGCATCGCAGCGGACCTCAACGGTCTCGCTTTCCCGAATCCTCGAAACGTCGGCCACAACCGCCGTGAGGGCAACCGCCGCTTGTTCAAATGCCTCTTCGACAGAGGCTCCGAACCCACGCACGCCTATGTCCGAACCATGCGAGAAGTGTTCCCAGCCCGCCATATTCCTGACGGATAACATTTGATGTTCCTGGCGCCGATCCCCCTGAATCTCATCAAGGATGGCTAAATCTACGCGGACGCCGAGTACTCCTTCTTTTCAAACTCCCGCAGCCAAGCGCCCATCCCGCCGCTTTCTTGCAGCTTGCGCGCACCATCGCCGGACACGATTTCTAGCGAAGCGTTGTAGCGTCGCACCAGTTCCGGTAACACATCGCGAAGCGCGACGTTCTCCCGCTTCCCGCCGCACGCTGGGCAAATGGGGTCTGACGTGCGGTCCGCCCAGGAACAATTCATGCATTGCTGCAGGCTTCCATTGAGCCCCTTGATGACGACAACGCCGCGAATCTTTCCCTGCTGGAGTTGGACCAGAGCTTCATCGACGCCCAGCACGACATTCCGGGGATCGCCCAGCATCGCCTCAACGGAGGCCATCTCGCACTCCCGCTTGTGGCTGACAATAGCCGGTTCGATGCGATCAAGCAGCTCGGTCCGAGAGACCCAGCCGAGATCCTCCTCGATCAAGACTATTTTTTCGATCAGAGTTGGCGCGACTTCTTTCCGAATGGCCTTGACCATTTCGGCCAAGCCAACCAAGAAAACCGACTCCAACTGTTCCGCTGCAAACCAACGCCCGATGCGCTCGGCAATCTGTTGATCATAGTGCGCGTATTCAGCAGCCACGTGATGCTCGAAGACATCGCGATTCGTCCCGCGAGATAGCCGCACTCCAACACGCGAGACGGGGCCCATCTCCTTCTTTTTCGAGGGTTCCAGCCGGAATTCCTTCTCCTCCAACTCGCGAACTTCCCTCAGCCAGTAGAGGAAAAATCGCGCCCGCTTCCGCCCGGGGACCACGACGCCGTACCGTTTATGCTCATCGAGCAGCCACAACAACTGCGCCAGGGCCGGAGTGCCCCAGTGGATCTCGTCCTCCACTTCCACCTGGAGCGGAACAAACTCCCAGTTATCTCTTCCGGCAAAGATTACGACGCCTCGGCACCGCAGTGGCTGTCTCTCCAGATAGGCCCCGGTTCGCTGCAGTTGTTTTCGGAAGAGTTCTTGGTCGTCTGGTGAAACTGTTTGAGCGATTGACTTAGCCTGAGATTCCAACCGGATTAGATAACCTGGCTTGAGCCCCCGGTTAGTCTGCTTTGCCCGGTCCGTATCCAAGTAAACGGTCAGAACCGGCCCCGCCAGTGCAGGAAGAGATTGAATGACGCCAGGCTTCAACATGGGTTCCTCCGCGCCGCACGGAACATTGGCGGTCGTTTCGCGAGGCAAGCTGGCATCGTGTGATTGCCGTTTCGGTTTGCGAGCGAGCTTGCTCTCTCTTCGATCCGAATCACAACCTCGCGAGGAATTCCTTCCACGGTGTCGCCGCGAGTGTCTCCGTGGTTGAATGGCCATAAGCGCGAATAATCATGACCGCCCTCTCGATTTGTTTTGGATCGTCTGTCTCCACAACATCAACAACATCGAACCGGCCGAGAGTCGCAAAGCTATGTTTCCACTCCAGCCCACGGCAATCGGCCTTGATTTTGGTCGATACGGTTTCGGCCAACTTCTTGAAATCTTTGGGCTCTCGGAAAGCGTCGGGTGAAAATCGGCTGAGGATCACGTACGTCGCCATACAGCACCTCCTTCGAAGCTTCATGCCGGCCGCTGCCGAAGATGTTTCCGCGAACCATCAAATTCCAGTTTTACGAGCTACCGTCTTTTTTCAAGACTTGCCTTGCTTCGCCGATTTCTTAGGCCTCGGGCTGCGCCACCATCTCTGCTGAGGGTTTGTACTCTCGAAGCGCAGCGACCAGAATCCGCTCGACTTCGCCCGTGCCGAAGGAGGAAGAAAGGCAATCAAAAGCCCCGGCGCCCATGGCGACGGGGTAAGAGTCCCAATCGTTTCGCGAGGAGAGAACGATGACCGGCTGCCTTCCGCGGTGCCGCGCTCCCTCTCCCACCATGGCGTGGAAGTTCCCATCGGAAAGCGAATCCCCGCAGACTACGACCGCGAATTGCTGGCGAGTCATCAGTGCTTTTGCAGCGGCTAGCGTCTCGCAGCAGACCGGGCGCAACTCACACTTGGAAACAACGTGGGCCAAGCTGTCTCTGCTCTCACTTGCCCCACTGACGATGAGAATGGGAAGCATTTTGGACATCGGCAGCCTCCCCCACGCTAGAGGCCAAAGTTTAAGGGCAGCGGCAGGCTGCGAAGTACTTCCGACCCTGTCGGGCCGGTGCGTCGAAACTCCCGGGCGCCTCACTAACGCTTCGTGCCTGACCGCTGCCTCAAACCGAAGGATGGAAGACTAGCGACTGGTCAGACCCTGGTTGTCGCTCCGCTGTAGGAGTCGACCAAGGGGAATTCCTGTGCTTTCGGATTTTTTCAATCCGTTTGGTCTCGGAAAATCTCTCCCATCGCATTCTCCATCCTCCAATGCTCGACTTGTAGCTCACGTGCACTGAAAATGCTGTGACCTGCCTCACCGTTCGAAGTGATGACCGTTACAGGCTGACTAACCGTCAGCATCCATTCGGAGAGCGCGCTCAAGTCTGTCTTTAGCTTTGGTGCTCTGAAACCAGGAAGAGTTCCGACTCATCGCATCGCAAACACCCAGAGTTTGCTGCACAGGTCGTCAACGGCGATAGACGCATCGTTTTGGCTGTATGTCGCATCAAATTTACTAGTTAGCACCAAATGGCTTCTAAGGTAGCAGCAGCACCCGGCCGCTATTATCCTCCTTCCCCTCCTATAGATACATCGCGGGTCTTCCGGCGCTGCAAACGAAGCATCTGTCTGCTGAAATCGAATCGCTTGGTGATCCGAGCGAAGGGAGTAATTGTGGTGTTTGAGAGGAAATTCACATTTGATGCCCCCCAGATCCCAACGAGAGGGGATCGCGATACTTTCCTCCCCGAAGCGGGAGCCACCGAAGTCCTGGGCATTCGAGAAAGCACCTTCGGCCCTGCGGATCTTGAGTTGACGCCGGGGGTCGAGGATTCCCATGACCCTGTGCGCACGTACCTGCGCGAGATGGGTGTTGTCCGGCTTCTGACACGCGAAGGCGAAGTGGCTCTTGCCAAGCAGATTGAGCGCGGAGAACTGCTCGTGTCCAAGGCGGTTTCTCGTTCGCCCTTTGTGCTGAGAGAACTGCTTGCTGTCGCAGATGATCTTCGCCACGGAACTCGTTCCATCAAGGAGATTGTCCGTATCGACAGCGAAGACCCGGCTCAAGAGAAGATAGAGGTGGGGCGAACGCTGCGGAAGATCGAGAAGGTCGCGACGCTCCACGCGCTGGCCATGAGGCAGGCGGCGAAGCTCAAGCGCACACCCAAGCCGAAAACAGGCTCCAGCCTGCGCGCGAAGTATCAACTTGCGCGGACGCGCGTGCAGATGTCCTCATTAGTGCGATCCCTGCACTTCACAGCTCTGGAAAGAAAGCGTTTGGCTCACGCACTCCACTTGGCAACTGAACAGTCGCTTGCGGTTAAGCGGGAGGCACGCAGCAACTCGCGCCCGCGTCGCAGCGCACGGAAAGGTATCGATAAACTCACCGGAGTCAGCATTTCCGAGCTGAAGCGGACGCTTCAGCTCATTCGGAAAGGCGAAGCCATTACCGGGCGAGCAAAGAAGGAACTAACCGAAGCGAACTTGCGGCTCGTGGTCTCCATTGCAAAACGATACATGAACCGCGGGCTGCCGTTCCTTGACTTGATCCAGGAAGGCAATATCGGCCTGATGAAGGCCGTCGATAAGTTCGAGTGGCGCCGCGGCTTCAAGTTCTCGACCTACGCGACATGGTGGATCCGCCAGGCTGTCACCCGGGCAATCGCCGACCACTCCCGCACAATCCGCATCCCCGTGCACATGAACGAGAGGATCAACCAGATGGTCCGCACGAACCGAGAACTCGTTCGCGAGCTGGGCCGTGAGCCTTCTTCCGAAGAGATGGCCAAGCGGATGGGGCTCTCCGTGACCAAGGTCCGTGAGTTGAAGAAAATTGCGCAGGAGCCAATTTCCCTCCAGACGCCGGTCGGTATGGACGAAGAATCACATCTTGGCGATTTCATTGAGGATAAGGCGGTGGTGTCTCCTTCAGATGCGGTGATTGACATGAATCTAAGGGAGCAAACAGCCTCTGTATTGAAGACTCTCACTCCGCGTGAGGAAAAAGTGATCAAGATGCGTTTCGGGCTCGAAGACGGTGAGCCGCACACGCTCGAGGAAGTGGGCCGGGCGATCGGCGTCACTCGCGAGCGTACGCGTCAAATCGAAGCCGAGGTCGTTCGCAAGCTGCGCGCGGCCCCTGACACGCATCGTCTGCGTTCCTTCCTCCGGCGCGCCTCTTGAGGCAGTACCCCGGCGCAAGCCCCGAACCCAACTTCACAAGGACTCACGACCTTCTGTCTGATATGGCGTGCTGAACCCTTTTCTAATCCACCACTCGAGAGTAAACCATAAACGGGTTGCGAAGTTGTTACGCCTGGCCTGCCCGAAGTCTGCTGGATAGCCGTGGACATCGGCTACGCGCCTTGCTCGGGATTGAAGCGTGACACACATCACTTTCGGACGTGATATTAATCACATTCTCCCAAGTCTCTGAGGGTTATTGTGAACGCGCGGTGCAAGGAAAGGCGCCTTGCTGCCGCAGAAGCTCGGAGGAATTTATGGAGAGTCAGTATGTATATCGCGTCAGCGCATCTTCGACCACTCTTCGAAGCGGCGTCGCAGTCGCTGAAGAAATTCAGCCTTCGATTGCCTTTAGTGCCCCTCCCGAATTTCAAGGAGAGCCTGGCCGGTGGACGCCGGAACACTTTTTCCTGGCATCCGTCGCGGGCTGCTTCGTCAGCACTTTCTCCGGCATTGCGAACTTCTCGAGGTTTGAATTCCTCTCGCTTGAACTGGAAGCCGAAGGCACCATTGAGAAGGATGAGGGCGGCTGGCGCTTCACGCGAGTCAATCTGCGGCCTCGGCTCAAAATCGCCATGGAAAAGGATCGTGAACGCGCCAACCGCTTGCTGGAGAAAGCGGAGAAGACCTGTCTGGTCGCTCGCTCCCTCACCTCCCGAATTGTCTTGGAACCCGAGGTTTTGGTCGAAGAAGAATTAGTCGAGCGTCAAAAGATGGAGAATTCCTTTCCAGTCACCTAACCGTTCCCTGGGATCGCCGACCGGCCACGCATTTCAGCGTTCACGCATGGCGCTTAGCGAACAACAATGGATTCAAGAGAGACAACTCTGGCGTTGATCGAAGGCACTCAGGGGATCCAGATGCCTTGGCAAGTAATCGGGAAATCGGAGCGAGACTGGGTCACCACACCCAACCTCAGGGATTACGACCAAGCCAGGCGGACATTCTCCTGGGAGGACGCTCGCAAGGAACTCGACGGGCTTCCGGCGGATCGGGGACTGAACATCGCCCATGAAGCCGTCGACCGCCACGCGAAGAGTCCTCGTCGAGATCACCTGGCCTTCCGCTGGCTCGGCAAGAACGGCGAAGTTCAGGATTACACCTACGGTCAACTACAGGAACTGACAAATCGCTTCGCAAACGTTTTGGAAGATCTCGGCGTGCAGAAGGGAGACCGCGTCTACGCTTTGGCCGGCCGGATTCCGGAACTCTATATCGCAGCTTTGGGCACATTGAAGCACCGCTCTGTCTTTTGCCCTCTTTTTTCCGCATTCGGTCCCGAACCGATTCGAGCGCGGCTCACCATTGGTGGCGCCAAAGCTCTTGTAACCACCCAATCCCTCTACGAACGAAAGATCAAGGCGATCCATTCTTCGGTGCCGTCTCTCGAACACATTCTCCTAATCGGAGACGACCATCACGTCACAAACGTCCCGAACACCCGTGACTATCTTCGATTGATGGAAAAGGCGGAGGACTCGTATGACATCCAGCCAACCGCCCCGGAGGATACCGCCCTGCTGCATTTTACGAGCGGCACAACGGGAACCCCAAAAGGAGCAGTCCACCTCCACAGGGCGGTCATTGCCCACCACATTACCGGGAAGTTTGCGCTGGATTTTCACAAAGACGACATTTTCTGGTGCACGGCCGATCCGGGTTGGGTGACGGGCACTTCCTACGGAATCATCGCCCCGCTTACGAACGGAATCACAAGCATCATTGACGAAGGGGAATTCGACGCGGATCGCTGGTATGGAATACTCCAATCCCAAAAAGTGACGGTCTGGTATTCTGCGCCCACGGCCATCCGCATGCTCATGAAAACGGGAGCCGACGTCGTTCGAAAGTATGACCTTCGCTCGCTTCGTTTCCTGTCCAGCGTCGGCGAGCCGCTCAATCCCGAAGCAGTTGTCTGGAGCAAGGAAGTATTTGGTCTTCCCTTCCATGACAACTGGTGGCAGACGGAAACAGGCGGAATCATGATTGCCAACTTCGCTTCGATGGACATTCGACCGGGATCCATGGGCAGGCCGCTACCGGGCATCGATGCGGCTATCGTGCGAAAGAGGGAGGATGGTAACGTCGAAGAAATCCTGGCCCCGGAGGTCCAGGGCGAGTTGGCTCTTCGCCCTGGCTGGCCGTCCATGTTTCAGGCGTATTGGAACGAGCCTGAGCGTTACAACAAGTGCTTCGCGGGCGGATTCTACTTGACCGGAGACCTCGCCAAGCGGGACAAGGATGGGTATTTCTGGTTCGTTGGACGCAAGGATGATGTCATTAAGTCTTCCGGACATCTGATCGGCCCGTTCGAAGTAGAGAGCGCTTTGATGGAACACAAGGCCGTCGCCGAATCCGGGGTGATCGGAAAGCCGGACCCCATGGCGTTCGAAGTGGTGAAGGCGTTTGTTGTGCTCCGCAAAGGTTTCGAGCCGAGCGAAATTTTGCAGCGAGAGTTACTTGGCTTCGCGCGCATGCGATTGGGCGCCGTGGTCGCTCCGAAAGAGATCGAATTCGTAAGCTCCTTGCCGAGGACGCGAAGCGGCAAGATCATGCGTCGCCTGCTCAAGGCGCGCGAACTGGGTCTCCCCGAAGGGGATACTTCGACATTGGAAGCGGACTAAATGGCGACAACTTCCTCCACAAGCTGTCCGCCGGTCAGCCGGGAACACGCTCTTTTCCTCTTGCGCGAGATGCTGCGCATCCGGCGATTCGAAGAGAAAGCAGCGGAGATGTACAGCCTGCAGAAGATTCACGGTTTCCTCCACCTCTATATCGGCGAGGAAGCCACGGGTGTGGGTACCATGCAAGCATTCACTCCGCAAGACGCGATCGTCGCTACATACCGCGAGCATGGCCACGCGCTGGCGCGAGGTATACCGTCCACGGTCTTGATGGCTGAGATGTTTGGCAAGGCCACCGGTTGCAGCCATGGGCATGGCGGCTCCATGCATTTCTTTGACGCGAGCCGCCGGTTCTATGGGGGGTACGCTATCGTCGGAGGCGGCTTGCCGATTGCGGTAGGCTTGGCCCTGGCCGACAAGCTCCGGAATCAACTAAGGGTCACGGCTTGCTACTTTGGAGATGGCGCCGTCGCCGAAGGCGAGTTCCATGAATCTCTGAACCTCGCCGCGCTCTGGAAACTCCCCGTGGTCTTTCTGTGCGAGAACAATCTGTATGCCATGGGCACCGCCCTCGTACGACACCAGGCACAGACAGATATCAGTCTTAAGGCCGGTTCCTATGGCCTGGCTTCCCAAGCGGTGGACGGCATGGACGTTCTTGCCGTGGAAGCCGCCGCCAAGCAGGCTGCTGATGCCGTGCGGAGCGGGAATGGACCCTTTCTGTTGGAGCTGCGAACTTATCGGTTCCGCGCCCATTCGATGGCCGATCCCGACTTGTATCGCCCCAAGGAAGAAATCGAAGAATGGAAAAAACGTGATCCCATCTCGTTGTTCGAGTCTCGTCTCCGAGAGTGGGGATTGTTGACAGAGGCAGACAGAGCGCGCATCGAGAAAGAGGTCGCTGCCGAAATCGACGAAGCCGTACGGTTTGCAGAAGCCAGTCCATTCGAACCGGTTGAAGAATTGCTCAAGGATGTCTCCGGGGCTGTGAAACCTTGACCAAAATGACCTATCGCGAGGCGGTGAGAGCGGCTTTGCGCCAAGCTCTCCGAAGCGATCCTCGTGTTTTCTTGATGGGCGAAGATGTGGGCCGCTACGGCGGCGCCTTTGCCGTAAGCCTCGGGCTTCTCGCTGAGTTCGGACCAGAACGCATTCGTGATGCTCCGCTTTCCGAGTCCGCCTTTGTAGGCGCAGGCATTGGCGCCGCACTCGGCGGAATGCGTCCGATTGTGGAAATCATGACGGTCAACTTCAGCATGCTGGCGATGGACCAGATCCTCAACAACGCGGCCACCCTGCGGCATATGTCCGGTGGTCAGCTCAATGTCCCACTGGTAGTGCGCGTGGCCACGGGAGGAGGACGCCAGATGGCGGCGCAACATTCCCATAGCTTGGAGGGCTGGTACGCTCATATTCCGGGCATCAAAGTCCTAACGCCTGCAACGGTGGCCGACGCTTATGGAATGCTTCTAGCGGCGTTGCGCGACCCCGATCCCGTCTTCATCTTTGAACACGCAACCCTTTATCCCTTGGAGGGTGAAGTAGACGAAACAGCGGAACCAATCGACATCCGCCGAGCCGCTGTGCGCCGTTCGGGCAGCGACGTCACCCTTGTCACCTACGGAGGAACGCTTGGCAAGACGATGCAGGCAGCCGATTTCCTCGCAAAAGACGGCATCGAAGCAGAAGTGATCGATCTACGCACTCTCCGTCCTCTTGACCGGTCGACGATTCTCGAATCCATTGCAAAAACGCACCGTGCGGTTCTTGTCGATGAAGCTTGGCGCACCGGAAGCTTCGCGGCCGAAATCAGCGCTCAGATCATGGAGAATGCCTTTGATGACTTGGACGCACCTGTGGCGCGCGTGTGCAGTGCCGAAGTGCCGATGCCTTACGCCAAGCATCTCGAAACGGCTGCCCTTCCGAAGGTGGAGGATATTGTCAGCGCCGCGCAGGAGTTGATCTCTCGCCATGGCTGAGTTTGTGATGCCACAACTAGGCGCCGACATGACTGCCGGCAAGCTTTTGCGCTGGCGCAAGAATATGGGAGATCGAATCCTGCGAGGCGACATCATCGCGGATGTCGAGACGGATAAGGCTGACATTGAGATCGAAGTCTTTACCGCTGGTGTGATTGAAAAATTCCTCGTCCAGCCGGGCGAAAAAGTTCCTGTCGGAACGGTATTGGCCATCATTCAGGAGGAAGGCAAGCCCACGACGGCCGAAGCGCCACCGATTTCCTCAGTTCGGCCCAGCGTACCGGCGCCAACGATGCCCGGAGTTCCTGCCCCCGCGATATCTGGACGGCCTGCCCTAGCCGAAATCAAGCCGAGCAGGCTCCGCATTTCTCCCGCGGCGAAAAAGCTTGCCGAGGAGCTCGGGACCGACTCAGCTTTGATTTCCGGGACAGGCCCCGATGGCCGGATCACTTTGGAGGATGTTCAGCGAGCGGCGCAGCCTGAGGGAGCGCAACTTACCCCTGAGGTAGTGCTGGATCGCCAGGCCCGCCTGCGCCAGGTTATCGCCGCAGCAATGGCACGCTCCAAGCGCGAAGTCCCCCACTACTACCTGAGCACGTCTATCGACATGAGCCGCGCAATGGCTTGGCTCACTCAGGAAAATCTCAAGCGCTCCGTCGAGGACCGGCTCGTGTATGGCGTGCTGCTCCTGAAGGCCGTAGCCCTCGCTCTGCGCGAGATTCCCGAATTGAACTCCATCTGGATAGGTGCAAGGGCGACCCAGTGTCCCGAGGTTCATGTTGGCGTGGCGGTTTCCTTGCGAGGTGGCGGGCTGGTTGCTCCAGCCTTGCACCACACGGATCGTCTGAGTATCGATGAGCTAATGAAGAATTTTCGCGACCTGATTCAAAGGGCACGAGCCGGTTCCTTGCGGAGCTCGGAGCTCAGTGATCCCACGGTCACGGTTACCAACCTTGGAGAGCAAGGGGTAGAGACCGTTTTCGGCATCATCTATCCTCCTCAAGTTGCACTTGTCGGCTTCGGCAAGCTTCTTGAGCGCCCGTGGTCGTTGGACGGCCAGATCGTCTCCCGCCCCGTGATTAAGGCCACTCTTTCCGCGGACCATCGCGTGAGCGATGGACACCGCGGGGGACTCTTTCTCGCCGCCGTGGATCGAAAGCTCCAAGAACCGGAGAAGCTATGACGAAAGATGAGTTCAGAGAAGTTGTTCTTCGCGTTCTTGGCCAGATTGCTCCGGAAGCCAATATGTCACAAATCAAACCCAATCTCAGAATCCGCGACCAGTTGGATATCGATTCCATGGATTTGCTGAACTTTGTCGTTGGCCTACATAAGGAACTACAAGTTGAAATTCCGGAGGCGGATTATCCCAGGCTCGCCACATTGAACGGCTGTGTCGACTATCTGGCGGTTCAGAAGAAAGTCCAATAGCGCATCACTCTTGATTTTGTTTACATTCGAACTGCTCCAGAAGAATTGCAACCCGGCCAAAGACGCGCTTTCAGTGGTTCTAGGATCGCGCCGACGGAAATCGGTCTGGTTTGCCCAGCGGGGAAGGAATTCTCTGTGGACGTCAAGGTGCTTCGATGACTGGAATTCGCGCGATTTCAACGGAACAATGAGCGTGGCGGAGAACGGCTTCCGATGCGCTTCCGATCAGAAATCGATCGATACCCTTGCGGCCATGGGAGCCCATAAAGATCACCTCAGCGGTCCACTGCGTGGCCTTCTCGAGGATGGCGGTTTTCGGATCGCCTTCTTCGATAAGCGTATGCACCTGGAAACCTGCCGATCGTAGCTGTTGCGCGGTCCGCTCCGCCAATTCTTTCCCTTCTTTCAGCCTCTCCTGTTGCCCGGCCTCAAGGGTTTCCACCTGCCCCATGTAGCCGTAAGGGATGATGAGGAGCGGAACGACCACGTGGAAGACGCACACTTCCGCGCCCTCTGGCCGCATCTGCCGCACAACAGCCTGCGCGGCGGCTTCCGAGTATTTGGAGTCGTCAACCGCCAGCAAGATCTTCACGGGCTCGATCCTCTCCCATCGGGGCAAATTGCGCGAGTCCAAAGGAGTCTAGGGATCACTTCCCTTTCGCTTCCTTCAGGGCTTTCTTAGTTTCCTTTTTCGTCTTCTTGATCGTCTTTTTCTTTGCCATTTCCGTTCTCCTTTGCAGGGGAATCACCTAACAAGACCTAATCCCGCTGCTCTCCGTCTATAGAAGTTGACCTTGCCGTCTACGACGTTGGCAATGTACCGGCCTTCGAAAAGAAACTGCATGATCCTGTGACCTTGTCTCGCCAGCTGCGCCCAGCGGGAAGAGGTTTCCGGATTCTGTTCGAGGCCGCGCACTACCTCTCCGTCGAGATTGAAATCCACTTGAAGCAAGTGCTTCTTCG
The DNA here is from genome assembly GCA_041495565.1 of Candidatus Acidiferrum sp. Classification (GTDB taxonomy): domain Bacteria; phylum Acidobacteriota; class Terriglobia; order Acidiferrales; family UBA7541; genus Acidiferrum. The sequence continues at coordinate 278 of JBGQCW010000013.1, read as the reverse complement.
GGGTGCGTCGAACCGGGAATAGCGGTCCGTTGAGCTTTATTTTCTCAACTCCGTCGACAAGAAGCTGCCGCCGCACGGAAATCAAGGTTTCCTCCAAGCTCATCTCTGCACTCCCTGATCCTGTGCTTCGCGCAACCTAGAAGCAATCCAGGCCTTTTCCGCGAATGAACAGATCTTCGGTTTCACGAGTCGTACAAAATCACCACTGCCCATGCGTACGCTTTCGGACAGTGTCCCTGTGCCGAAAACGATCTCTACATCTTCGGCGAGCGCCTCGT
>JBGQCW010000012.1:0-14165 GCA_041495565.1 Candidatus Acidiferrum sp. | reverse complement strand
CTTCGCGCGTACGGCCGCGAAGGACAGCCCTGCCGCCGCTGTGGGGAGCCGATCTGGCGCATTGCGCAGGGCGGCCGGTCAACGTACTGTTGCGGGCGTTGCCAGAAGTGAGCGCCACATAAGGATACAGGCTGATCGCGTGAATTCACCCGCTCCCAAGAAACCTGAACCGTCAAAGAAGCCCGACTTCGAGCGCTCCCTGGCGCGCCTCGAGGAAGTAGTGCGCCGTCTGGAGAGCCCGCAACTCTCGCTGGACGACGCGATGAAACTGTTCGAGGAGGGCGTAACGCTTTCGCGCGAATGCCAGAAGCAATTGGAAGAAGCGGAAGGCCGCGTGGAAATACTCCTCAAGAAGGCCGATGGCAAGCTCGCGGCTGAGCCGTTCGATCCAGAGCGGGAGAGCGAGTCGTGAAGCGCATGCGCTGCTTTCTGAGCGCTGGTTTTCCCCCGCGATGAAACTTCCTGCTTTTTTCGAGGAAGACCGGCTTTCCGTTGACGCTGCTCTCGCACGGCTCCTGCCGGCCGAGACCGCGCAGCCGTCATCCATTCATACGGCAATGCGCTATAGCGTCTTTGCCGGCGGTAAGCGCATTCGACCCATTCTCTGCCTGGAAACTGCGCGCATCTTCACGGATGATGTCGCACCGGCACATTATCCGGCGTGCGCGATCGAATTCATCCACACCTACTCCTTGATCCATGACGATTTGCCCGCCCTCGACAACGATGACCTCCGCCGCGGCAAGCCGACTTGCCACAAAAAATTCGGTGAAGCCATCGCCATTCTGGCAGGCGATGCACTTTTGACTTTGGCGTTCGAATCCATCGGTGCCACGCCAGTTTCCGCGGAGCGCCGCGTCGCCATCCTGACCGAAGTCGCCACTTCCGCCGGCACCGTCAAGGGCATGGTAGGTGGCCAGGTTGCCGACATCGAAGCGGAAGGCAAGCGCATCGATCCACAGATGCTCGAATACATTCATCTTTCGAAAACCGCCGCGCTCATTCGGGCTTCCATCACCGCTGGCGCCTTATGCGCCGGTGCTAGTCCTGATGACGTCACACGCCTCCGCCGTTTTGGCGAGATGATCGGCTGGGCCTTTCAAGTCACCGACGACATTCTGGACGTCGAAGAATCCTCCGCCGCCCTGGGCAAGACCGCGGGAAAAGATATTGCGCAGCAAAAAGCGACCTATCCAGCCGTTTACGGCCTGGAACGCTCCCACGAGATCGCCAAGGATCTCGCAACCAAGGCCATCGCGGAACTCGCGCCATATGCGGAGCGCGCCTCGCGGCTTCGTGAGATCGCGGAGTTTCTCGTACTCCGGCGCGCCTAAAGATTCGAACGCATCATGAAACCCAAGGCAGCCCGCACGCGGCTCGATCTCCTCCTCGTCGAACGAGGTCTCGCCGAATCCTCCCAGAAAGCGCTCGCCCTGATCTTGGCAGGCGAAGTGTGCGTTAACGGCAAACGTTTGGAAAAGGCTGGTATGCCCGTCCCCGAAGATGCGCGCATCGAGGTTACAAGCCGCACGCAAAAATTCGTCAGCCGCGGCGGCATCAAGCTGGAAGGAGCGCTGAAGGATTTTGCCATTGACCCTGGCGGGTGCGCTTGCCTGGATATCGGGGCTTCGCACGGTGGTTTCGCGGATTGTCTTTTGCAGCACGGAGCCGTCCGCGTCTACGCCGTCGATGTGAATACAGAACAACTCGACTGGAAGCTGCGGCAAGATTCTCGAGTCATTCGGGTGGAGCGAAATGCGCGCGAACTGCGCAGTGAGGACATTCCCGAAGAAGTCGGCATCGTGGTCATCGATGTCTCTTTCATTTCTGTTTGCAAAGTTCTTACCCCGGCTGTGCGTGTGGCAAAGGCCGGTGCTGATTTCTTGATCCTGATCAAGCCGCAATTTGAATTGTCCCGCGAGGAGGTCAGCCCTGGCGGCATTGTGATGGACGAGAAACTGCACGAAAAGGCCATCAAGGCGGTGCGTAAGACTGTTGAATCCCTTGGGCTCGATTCCCTTGGCGTCCGCCCCAGCCACTTGCGGGGAGCCGAAGGCAATCAAGAGTATTTTCTGCACGCACGCAAAAAGTCACTGGAGTAGAATCTCAGGCAGACATGCACCCCGGAAAATTCTTCCAAACCATCGGTATCATCTCGCGTCCCCGCCGTTCGAATCTCTCCGTCGTAGTACCGCCTTTGTTGAAGTGGCTGGAAGCGCGCGGCGTGCAGGCCTTTTGTGATGAGGAGACGGCAGGGTCTTTGCCGGGTGCGCCGAAAGGGCGAACTCGCCAAGAAGTAGCTGATTCATCGGAGCTACTATTGGTACTTGGCGGCGACGGCACGCTGCTTGCCGCTGCGCATCTCGCCGCGCCACGCGGGATTCCAATTTTGCCGATCAATATGGGAAGCTTGGGCTTCCTCACGAGTTTCACTCTCGACGAGCTCTATCCCGCGCTCGAAGACGGGCTCGCCGGCCGATTTTCCATCAGCCAACGCGTCATGCTGCACGTTGAACTCGAACGCGCCGGGAAAGTGATCGAAAGCCAGCGCGTGCTGAACGAAGCTGTCATAAACAAAGGTGCACTTGCCCGCATGATTGAACTTGAGCTTGCCATTGACGCCGATTTCGTTTGCCGCTACCGAGCCGACGGTTTGATCGTGGCAAGCCCGACTGGCTCGACGGCCTATTCTCTTTCCGCGGGCGGCCCGATCGTGCATCCCGCTGTCGAATCCTTTGTCATTACTCCGATCTGCCCGCACACGCTGAGCGATCGCCCGCTGGTTGTGCGGGATTCGTCTTCCATTGTGATCAAGCTCTCTGGGGACACCGAGTCTGTTTTTCTGACGCTCGATGGACAGAGAGGCATTCCCCTGCAGGCGACGGATGGCGTACGTATCTCCCGGGCGAAGGAATTGCTGAAGCTTGTCCAGCCGCCCAAGAAATCCTATTTCGAAATTCTGCGGAGCAAGTTGAAGTGGGGCGAAGCGTAGCTTTGGAATCTCAAAGACGATTATTTTGCAAAAACGTCAGTGCGGAGCAGATCGTCCTGCGTTTCGCGGCGGCGAATGAGGCGGCAGTGCTTCCCTTCGACCAGGATTTCTGCCGGGCGACATCGCGAGTTGTAGTTTGACGCTTGCGCCATTCCATACGCGCCCGCCGTCCAGATAGCAAGCACGTCGCCTGTTTTTACCTCGCCGAGCGGCCAATCGTGCAGGAAACAATCGCCTGTTTCGCAGACCGGGCCAACGATGTCGACACGTTGTTTTCCACCGTCTTTGTCACTGCGATCGCGCATGACCTTGGTGATCGGATGGATCGCCCCGTAGAGCGCCGGGCGCAGCAAGTCGTTCATCGCTGAATCCACGATCACGAAGGTCTTGCCCCGATTGGTTTTGGTATAGACAACTCGCGTCAGAAGAACGCCCGCCGGAGCGATGATGGAGCGCCCGGGCTCCAGCAAAAGGTGCACGCCGAGTTTTCGGACCATCTGTGCAACCAACCGCGCGTACTTTGTTCGCGTAGGTGGCTTCTGGTCGGAATATCGCACTCCGAGACCGCCGCCCACGTCCAGGTAGCGCAGATCGATTCCGGCGCGCCGGAGCTCACCGACGTAACCTGCAAGCCGCCCGACTGCGCGGCGGAATGGCACGAGTGAAGTGATCTGCGATCCGATGTGCGCGCTAATCCCCTGCCACCGGATCCAGTTCGAATCACGGTGAGTGAGGTACAAGCGCTTCGCTTCCCCCCAATCCAAACCGAACTTGTGTTCGTGACGACCGGTTGCAATGTGCGGGTGACCACCAGCCTGCACATCGGGATTCACACGGATGGCAACTGCGGGAGGCACGCCTCCATTACGGACTAGTCGCACCGCCTCTCCCATGAGGACATCGAGCTCCGCTTCCGATTCAACGTTGAAGAGCAGGATCCCCGCGCGGCTCCAACGGCGCCCGGTTCGATAGTTGAGAGCTTCGCGAATCTCGTGCCGGTCTTTCCCCACACCGGAGAAAACGATGCGATCACCGCGCACGCTGATGCGCCGCAAGTGATCGAGTTCGCCACCGGAAACAATGTCGAACCCGCTTCCCATTCTGGCCAGATGATTCAGAATGGAGAGATTTCCGTTGGATTTTACGGCAAAACACAAGGTATGGGGCAGCGAGCCTAGGCCGCGGTCAAGTTCGCGATAAGCATCTTCGATTGCTGCCCGGCTGTATAGATAAGTCGGGGTTCCCGCTTTCTCCGCGACCGACGTCAGTGAAACTTTTTCGCAGACAATTTCTTCCGCTGATGAGCCCCGCTTGCTCGACTGCTTCCAATGAAAGTGTGGCGTGAAACCGGTAGGATCTACGTACGTGGGCTTGCGATAAGAAGCGGCGGGCGAACGGCTCATCGAACTTTCACGATCACCAGGGTTCGATCGTCGGAAAGCGGCGCGCTCTGCGTGAACCAATCCACTTCGCGGAGAATAAGGTCGGCCAACTCTGCTGCAGAAATTTCGTGGTGCTGCTCGATCAGCGACTGCAGCCGTGTCGTGCCGAAGAATTGGCCATCGCTATTGGTGGACTCCGCGATGCCGTCGGAGTGAAACACAAGAATGTTTCCGGGATCGAGGGTGACTCCCCACTCGTCGTAAGCGACTTCTTCAAAAATGCCCAGCGGAAACCCTGTCAATTCGATTTTTCCACAGCGCCCTTCCTTGTACAGCAAGGGCTGCGATTGGCCGGCATTCGCCACGCGCAATTTCTGGCGGCCCTTCTGCCAGGTTGCGAAGCACGCGGTCATGAACCGGCCTTCGATGCGGCGTTCTCCTACAATTTGATTCATCTGCCGCAGCATTTCCGCAGGTTGCAACTTCTGGGGCGCGAGACTGCGCATGATCCCGATGGCCACCGCGCCATAGAGAGCGGCGGCAGTGCCCTTGCCGCTCACATCTCCCAGCGCAATGCCTAGTTGCTGCGGCCCATAGCGCAGAAACTCATAAAGATCGCCACAGACCTCGCGCGCCGAGAGGTACCGGGCGGCCATGTCCAGGCCGTAGTCTTCGGTCGGCACCGGACGAAGGAGTGCGCCCTGAATTCTCTTGGCCGCCTGCAGATCGCGTTCGAGCCGCGCTTCGTCCCGCGCCAGTTGCTCATAGAGCCGCGCATTCTCCAGCGAGACCGCGAGATTAGCCGCCAAGATGGACAGCGTCTGCACATGGTCATCCGTGAAGTAATTCAGCTGCGGGCTTTCCAGGTCCAGCACGCCAATAACTTTGCCTTTGTGCATCATCGGAATCGCCAGTTCCGAGCGCGTCTCCGGATTCACCATCAGGTAGCGCGGATCGACGGTTACATCGGGCACTAGAACAGGCTCCTTCAGCGTCGCCGCCGCGCCGACAATACCCTCACTTGCCGCCACACGCAGTTTTCCCTGGACCTGATGGCCATGTTTCACGTCTACCCGGTGGAGAAAAACTTTTTGTTCTTCGTTGAAAAGCATGATGCTCAGGATTTGATAATCGATCACGCGTTTCGTCTGTTCGGCCGCGCGTCGCAAGAGCTCCTCGACATCCAGGATCGAGCTGGTTTCGCGGCCGACTTCGCTGAGCAGGAGCAGCGTATCCGCCTGCGCCTTTACCTTCTGAAAAAGGCGCGCATTGTCGATGGCTACCGCAAGCCGGCTGCCGAGCAGCGTCAAGATGTTCTGTTGGTCGCGAGTGAAGTAGTCCAGGTGGCGGCTCTGAATGTCGAGAACGCCAACGCACTTTCCTTGAAGCATCAACGGCACAGCCAGTTCGGAGCGAACACTGTCGATGGCGTTGATGTAGCGCGTATCCTTCGAGGTATCGGTCACGCGAACGGAATGGCCCGTTGCCGCCGCCGTCCCTGTAATTCCCTGCCCAATTGGAACCTGCAAATTGTCCGCTAGCTCGCGCGAGTAGCCGATCGCGAAACGGTGCCGGAGATAAGTCCCATTTCCTTCAATCATCAGGACACCGAAGATCTCGTAGTCGATGTGCCGCTTGATGAGGGCCGCCGAGCGTGCCAGAACTTCGTCGAGGTCGAGCGAAGAATTCACTTCCTCGCCAATTTCAGCGAGTGTGGCGAGAACTTCGGCGGAAATCTCCCCGCCGGTGTTAATCGCCGCTGCTTCTGCCTGTGCGCCTGTCGGATTCATGAACTCTAGTTATTATAGCAGGGGGAGGAGGGCGGGTCCGGCCATCGTCCATTGCCGCAGGAAATTTGGATCAGTCTCGCGAATCAAGGACCAATTCGTACAGGTTGGCCAGTTCGATGCGGGCACAGGCAAGAAGCGCCCCTGCGACTCGTCATTTTTCCGTAACTTCCTTCTTCGCAGCCGGACCGATCGAGAGAACACCCACATACGGCAAGTTCCGGTAGCGCTCGGAATAATCGAGACCATAGCCGACGACAAATTCATTGGGAATCGAGAATCCGACGTAGTCGGCACGCACCGGTGCGATACGCCGCTCGGGTTTGTCCAATAAGACCGCGACGCGCAGGTGCTTAGGCTTGCGTTGCTGGAAGAGCCGGAGGAGATACTGCAGCGTCATCCCAGTATCCAGGATGTCCTCGACGACGATCACTGTTTTCCCCTCGATGCTGGAGTCGAGGTCGCGGGTCAATCGTACTTGTCCCGAGGAACGGGTCTCTTGTCCGTAGCTGGACACCGCAATGAAATCAAAAGACACTTCTCCGGAGATGCTCCGCGCAAGATCGGTAAGGAAAAATACGCCTCCCTTCAAAACGCTCACCAGATGCAGCGGTTCACCCGGAAAATCGTTTCGGATTTCCTTGGCCAACGCCTGAATGCGCCTTTGAATCCGGCCACCAGAGATCAGGATTTTGACGCTCTCTCCTCGTACCTTCGTAATATGGCGCCGGGTTTTTCTGAGTTTGGGCATCAGATTCCTCGAACGTGGAACCGAGACTCTAGCTCACGAACGTGCCGCAGGGCAAGCCGCAGGAGCCTCATTCAAGGCCGAATTCGTCTCTTGCGATGAGGGTCGTAACCTGAGCGCGCGAGACTCAGCTATACTCTCCCTTTTAGAGGACTGCCACGTTGGAAGTTGCCAAGAGCATACTCCTGATCCTCAGCGCGCTATTTCCCATCGTGAATCCGCTGGGCGGCAGCCCCATCTTTCTCGCCTTAACACATGAGTACCCAGCCTCCGCTCGCAGAATCCTCGCCCGCCGCGTCGCCATGAACAGCTTCATCTTACTGATTGCCTCTTTTTTGATCGGCACGCACATCCTGGCCTTCTTTGGAATCTCCATCCCGGTCGTGCAAGTCGGCGGCGGCCTCATTGTTATTTCCAACGGATGGGCAATGCTCAAGCGCAAGGAGGATAGCGATCGCGGCGGCGAAGTCCAGAGAAAAGTCAATTTACTGGATATTTTCAAGAATGCCTTTTATCCGCTCACATTGCCGCTCACAGTCGGTCCGGGCTCCATTTCCGTTGCCATCACGCTTGGAGCGAATGAGCCCCGCCACCTTGGAGCGAATCTCCTGGCTATTCTGGCAGCTGTGATCGGTTCAGCGCTGGTCGCTCTGAGCATTTACCTCTGCTACGGCTTCGCCGATCGGCTGGCGGCGCTCATCGGCGACAGCGCGATGAGCATCATCCTGCGGCTCTCGTCCTTCCTTCTGGTTTGCATTGGTGTGCAGATTTTGTGGAATGGGTTAAGCGCAATGGTAAGGTCAGTGCTCCTCTGACTCCTCAACGGACGCCAAGCCTTGTCCGCGTCGAGTGCCAACTATAGAATAGCCTGATGAATCTGCCGTCCACGCTTGGTGGCGCCGCCGGTCGCAGGGGGCGCGAGTGCTCATCCGGTAAGTTACAACTATCGGTTGTAGTTCCCGTGCACAACGAGGCGGATAATTTGCTGGAATTGGCTAAACGCCTGCAACACGTAGCCCACCGGCTTCAAGGCTGGGAAATGCAAGTGCTCTTCGTGGACGACGGCAGCACGGACGATTCTGTCCAAAAAATGAGGGATATCAAGGCTAGCGGAATTCCCATAGGGTTCCTGAGGTTGAGCAGGAATTACGGTCATCAAGCAGCGCTCTGCGCGGGCATGGAAAATGTCAGCGGCGATGCCGTGATCACCATGGATGCTGACGGACAACATCCGCCCGAGGAAATCCCCCGCATGATTCGCGCCTACGAGCTCGGCTATGACGTTGTGCAAATGGCTCGCTCTGAACGCGCCGGTGTTTCCAAGGGGTTCTTTTCAGAGTGGTTCTACAAAGCATTCAATCGCGTGTCGGACACGCGCATCGTGCCAAATGCGGCGGACTTCCGTCTGGTGAGTAAGCCGGTATTGGACGTTTTCTTGGGCATCCCGGAGCGTGAAAAATTCATCCGCGGCCTGATTCCCGCACTCGGATTCCAGCAAACCGTTCTGGAATTCAAGGAAGAACAACGAAAGGGCGGGATGCCGAGCTACTCTTTCTTTGCGTCCTTGCGGCTGGCGCGCAAAGCGTTGTTTGACTACAGCACTGTGCCGCTGAAGCTCGTTTTCTGGCTGGGCACGGCCATCTCGATCGTCTCATTCACGTTCGGTATGGGTCATATGGTTTGGAAGTTGCTGCATTGGGATCTCGTGGTGCCAGGATTCACCGATCTCATCACCGCTATTTTCTTTCTCAGCGGTTGTGTTCTTGCCTCGCTTGGAATCTTGGGCCGCTATACCCTGATGATCCTCGAGCAAGTCCGTGCGCGGCCGGCGTTCGTAGTCATGGAGTCGGTCCCTGGCAACACCATCCCTTCCTCAAGCCCTGAATCATTCTCTGGGGAGCAGGCCGCGATCGAGAGCGACGAGCACAGCGCCCTGCGTAAGGATTAGGTTAGCGTGCGCGCTGATCATCCTCAGGCCCGCCTGCTCGTCGTCGCCGATGATTTTGGGCTGCATTCGGATATTGACCACGGCATACTCGAGTGTGTCGAACGCGGGCGCGTTCAGGGCATATCCTTCTGCCCTATGGGGCGATCGCTCGAATGGAAAAAGCTGGTTGAACTCATGGATCAAGATGTGCACGTTGGCCTGCACTTAACCTTGGTCGGCGAGCCATGGTCGACCGATGGCCGGCTCATCCCCGATTGGCAGCATCTCGTTAAGCAACTCTTCCTCGGGGGGAAGCTGATGCGGGCCGCGATCGGTGCGGAGATTCGGCGGCAATTGCTGCTTTGCGCTGACAATGGTGTCGACCCGCGGAGACTCTCCCATCTGGATAGTCACCAGCATGTGCATATTCTGGCTGGTCTCTGGGAATTGTGTCTGGGTCAAGCAAAGGAGCATGGCATCCGCCGGATTCGCGTGCCTTGGTGTCCTACGCTGCGCATCATCAAAAAGTCTGCCGGTGGGATTGCACTTCAGAGTCTTGCGTGGTTCCGTACCCAGCAGGTCGGCGGGTATCTTGCCTGCCTGGGCCTTGCTCACGCTGGCCACAACACTCCTGCTACCCTCTCGGAGGAACTCCATGACGCGGCTCTCGCGGGGCGGCCGGATCTTGAACTGGTGGCGCACCCTGGAAGAAGCACCCACGATCTGCAAAGTCGCTATTCCGCATGGAAATTCGATTGGGACTCCGAGCGCGGTGCCTTGTTGTCTGCAGAGTTTGCAGATGCCGTGGAGCGCAATGCCTACGACTTCGCCGGCCCGTTTCATTAGGCCTGTCTGCTGATTCGGCAGATACCGATTCAGCGCGCGATCCGGCAAAGCTATAGTTCGGCTAAGCATGCGGATGCAAAATTGTCATCAAAGATGCCACCAGTAAGGTTGACGCCAGTCATCGAGGTCGTTTTTGAGCGAATTCCCGTTACGAGGAGCGCCTCATTTCAACTCAAGTAGTTCGGGAACGTGGATCCATCATGAGAAGCAACGTAGCTATCTATTTGGTTGTGGGCATATTCGCTACTGCGATTTACCTCGGCTGCATCGTTTCACCGCCGTCTTTGATGGACGATACGGACGCGGCGATGGCGCAAGCTGCGCGGACCATGCTGACCACTGGCGATTGGGTGACCGCCCGGCTGGACGGCGTCGCCTTTCTTGAAAAACCCCCGTTGTATTACTGGCCGATGGCCGTCTCTTACAGCTTATTTGGCGTGCACGATTGGGTTGCTCGTATTCCCGTGGCGCTTTCGGTGATCGGGCTTGCCTGGCTGACCACTGCTTTCGGAATTTGGGCATTCGGAAAGCAAGCCGGCCTTTACGCCGGGCTTTGCGTCGCCACTTGCATCGGACTGTTCCTCTTCACACGGATACTGATCCCTGACGTCATGCTGACTTTCACCATCGCCCTGGCCATGTGGGCGTTTCTCCGTACTCTGGATGAGGAAGAAAAGCATCCCCGGCTCTGGGCCTTTGTTCTCGCCGCGAGTCTCGGAACAGGCCTTCTGCTGAAAAGCCTTATCGGCGTGGTCTTTCCCGTAGCAGCCGCGCTAATCTTTCTCTTTCTGACCAAGCAACTCTTTACGCTTCGAACTTGGCAGCGGCTCAGACCCGTCAGTGGATTTTTCATCGCCCTCCTGATCGCCGCGCCGTGGCACATCTTGGCTACACTTCGCAATCCTCCTTACTTCTCCCTCTCTTTTCATAGTGGCCCCGGTGAGTATCACGGTTTTCTCTGGTACTACTTCATCAACGAACAGCTTCTTCGTTTTCTGAACTTGCGCTATCCGCACGATTACAACACCGTTCCCCAGCTCTGGTTTTGGCTCTTCCACTTTCTCTGGCTGTTCCCATGGAGCGTCTGCTTCCCCGCCGTCGCCAAGCTCTCCTACAAGCCGGTCGACCGCGGTGGCCGCGCTCGCTTGCTTGCCCTTTGTTGGGTCGGCTTTCTTCTTGTCTTTTTCACGTTCTCGACGACGCAGGAGTACTATTCCATGCCCTGCTACCCTGCGCTGGCGCTACTCCTTGGTTCCGCCATGGCCCAGGGCGATGATTGGATCCGCCGCGGAACGCGTGTTCTTTGTGCAATCGCCGCCGCCGCCGCCATTGCCTGCTTTGCGATTTTCATCGCCGTGCGCAATCTACCCACCCCAGGAGATATTTCCGGAGCCCTCAGTCAGCATCCGAGCGCCTATACTCTATCCCTCGGGCACATGATGGATCTCACGTTCGATTCTTTTGCGTATCTCCGCTTGCCCCTTTTGGTGGCCGGTGTAGCCTTCTTGGCCGGAGCACTGGGAACATTTCGTTGGCTCGGTCAACGTGCGTTTTTGTCAGCGGCGCTCATGATGGTCTTGTTTTTTCACGCTGCTCGCCTGGCCCTCGTTGTTTTCGATCCCTATCTGACCTCGCGCCCCCTTGCGCAAGCAGTATTGCAATCGCCCCCCGGCAGACTCGTCATCGACCATCCTTATTACGCATTTTCCTCACTGATCTTCTATACCAACCGGGAAGCGTTGATCCTCAACGGCCGCTACAATAATTTGGAATATGGTTCTTATGCGCACGGCGCTCCCAACGTTTTTATCAATGACATACAATTCAGGAGTCTTTGGCTGGGTTCTCAGCGCTACTATCTCGTTACCTATCCGATACAATTGCCCCGTTTCGATAATCTCGTCGGTCACGACCACCTAAACTTCCTGGCGTCGAGCGGCGGCAAACTGATTCTTACCAACTATCCGTTGGAGCAAACCAGGCTGATGCCGGAGATGCACTATTTATCAGCAGCTTCCAAGAACGCGCTTGCAATGCCACCGGTATACAGGTAAAAAAAGAAGTCCACGGCCTGTGAGGTCTTACCCAGCGTCTCTTATTGCCGAGTGCGCTTCAAACGGAAGCGCCACTTGCGGTACGAATAGTCGTAGACACTGCAAACGAGAATTACGTTGAGGAGGCTACATGAAGATTGCCGTGCTCGGTGGGGACGGCTATTGCGGTTGGGCCACTGCTCTCTATCTGTCGCAGAAGGGCCACTCAGTCGCTATTGTTGATAATTTCATGCGCCGCCTGTGGGATCACGAACTTGGCGCGCAGACGCTGACTCCCATTCGACCGCTGACGGATCGCCTCCGGGTTTGGCAGAACTTGACCGGCAAGACCATCGAGATGTTCGTCGGCGATGTTGCCGACTATGACTTCCTGGCATCGACTCTCAAATCCTTCGAGCCCGAGGCCATTGTCCATTTCGCCGAGCAGCGCTCTGCTCCCTATTCGATGATAGACCGGAAGCACGCCGTCTTCACCCAGGTGAATAACGTCGTCGGCACCCTGAATGTGCTCTTCGCCATCCGCGAATTTCTGCCGGACTGTCACTTGATCAAACTGGGAACGATGGGTGAGTACGGCACGCCCAACATTGACATCGAAGAGGGCTACATCGCGATCGAACACAACGGTCGCAAAGACGTGGTTCCTTTCCCCAAGCAGCCCGGCTCGTTCTACCACCTCTCAAAGGTGCACGACAGCCACAATATGATGTTCGCTTGCAAGATTTGGGGCATTCGCGCCACCGACCTCAATCAGGGTGTCGTTTACGGAACCACGACGGACGAAGTTGCGCTCGATGAATCGCTCATCAATCGCTTCGATTATGACGATGTGTTTGGCACCGTTCTAAATCGCTTCTGTGTCCAGGCCGCCATTGGACAGCCTCTCACCGTATACGGCAAGGGCGGACAGACGCGCGGCTTCCTCGATATTCGCGATACGGTGCGCTGCATCGAGATTGCCTGCCACAACCCGGCGGCCAAGGGCGAGTGTCGCGTCTACAATCAGTTCACCGAACAGTTCTCCATCTTGGATTTGGCACATCTGGTCAAATCTGCAGCCGAGAAACTTGGCATGACGGTCGAGATCGAGCACATCCCCGATCCGCGCATCGAGGCCGAGCAGCACTACTACAACGCAAAGCACTCGAAGCTCATTGACCTCGGCTTGCAGCCCCATGATCTATCGGATTCGCTCTTGGATTCACTCATGAACATCGCCTTGAAGTACCGCGATCGTGTGGATGCTTCGCTTATGCTGCCACAAGTGGATTGGAGAAAAACTACCAACGAGCGCCGGCGGCACCCGGACAGAGCCGCGGTTTCCACGGCGCGCGTTTAAAAGAACGACCGAATCCGCGCACTCGAATAAGCAACTAAAAAGCCGTCCATTTGCCACAGGGCTACGTCCCGAACGGCCCCTGGACGAACCGCCTCCGCCAAATTCGTTTACGCTCGGTTCGCAAGCTTATTTCAGCGAGACGCATCCATTGCGCGAAACAAACCACTGCCAGGTGCTTCTCAGCCCCTCGTCCAAGCGCGTCTTCGGGTCGAATCCCAGCATGCGGCGTGCTTTTTCAATGCTCGCGTAATTGCGAAGAATTTCCCCGGGCTGCGGTAGTTCGTAGCGAATATCAAACGTTAGGTCGGAAAGTACTCCCTGCATCGTGGCGAGCAAAGCTTGGATCGATGTTTCACGACCCGACGCAATCTGGAATACTTCGCCGGGTGTGTCGGACTTGTCGGCAAGAAGAATGGCATCCACCAGATCGTTCACGTAAAGAAAGTCCCGAGTTTGCTGCCCGTCGCCGTAAATCACCAAGGGCTCTCCCTGAATGAGGTTCTTGAAGAATTGGGCGACGACGCTTCCCTTGTGATAAGAGTACGGCCCGTAAACGTTCGAAAAGCGCAGAGCCACGGTGTTCAAACCAAACGAACCGAAAAAAGCCGAGCAGTAGGCTTCCCCTACGAGCTTGCTCGCTCCATAGGGCGAGACGGGCCGCGGCACCATGCCTTCGTGCACAGGTGGCTCTTGCTCTCCGAGGATCGCGCCGCCGGTAGAAGCAAAGATTAATTTTTTGACCCTTGCGTCGCGGCACGCGCGCAGGACGTTCATTGTGCCGATCGCGTTAATCTCAAAATTCAGTTCCGGGTTGGACACCGATTCCACCACTCTGGTATGTGCCGCCAAATGAACAACGATATCCATCCCCTGGCAGGCTTTCTCCATCGTTGCGAGGTCCCGAATATCACCCACTTGCAAATCAATTCCAAGCGGCTCGATGTCCTTGCGCTTTCCAAGACTCAGGTTGTCCAGAACTCGCACGCTGGCGCCGCGCTCAACCAGGCGCGATACCAGGTTGACTCCGATAAAACCACAGCCTCCCGTCACTAGATACGATTTCATACGAACCTACCGCTTTCGACTCGAG
>JBGQCW010000011.1:0-14215 GCA_041495565.1 Candidatus Acidiferrum sp. | reverse complement strand
GTATTTGTCGCGAACGCTTCAGGCTGTGGAGGGGCATCGGAGTAATCCTTTGCTGTCGAGGTAAGCCTCACAGCGAGTCAGGTAGCCGGCATCATTGCCATGTCCGTCGAACTGGAGAATAAGGAAAGGCGAGAGGGCAACGTCGCGAAGGAATTGTTTGATGAACGAATCGGGGCCGCACTTGAAATTGGTGATGTAAATGATGTGAATATTGTGTCTCTGGCGTGCAAAACGTCCCGCGGCAAGGATGCGGCGGCCGGAGTTCCAGAACATGTTCGGGTGGAGATCATCGACGGGTTCGTCATCCAGGGGCAGAAAATCGAGCGGGAGAACGTTGGCTCCGTAGAGATCACGCAGTTTGCGGGGAACATCACAGTTGCTGCTGCGGTCATAGATGTTGTAGGCGCGGCCGACGAGCAGGACGCCGGGCTCTCCCGTTTGTTCCAGAGCCGTGCAGGCCTTGTGTCCCTCGGCGAGAATTTTCGCAGTGAACTCTGCCTGAGCTGCGTAAGCCGCCTCGACTGCATTATCGCTCTGTTTTCGTTGAACTCCGAGACGACTGAAGTATTTGCCCAGCTGCCGTTTGACATGGTCTCGGCCCAAGCGGAAATAAACAGTGGGAGAAAGAAATAGGCCGGCACGCGCCTCAAACTCCGGGACGGAACGCACGACAAACGGGAGTGTCTGGTTCCAGGGGCAAAGAGAAGAGGCGATTGGAGAAGCGGGGGCCTCCATATCCATCACATTCGGCAGAAAAACGTAGTCGACAGGTTTGTGATCCGGTGTCTCTTCGAGCAAAGCGTGTACGTGGCCGTGAGCAATCTGCACAGGAAAGCACGGTTCGGCAGTGCTGAGCTCGACACCGCGTGTGGCAATTTGGGAGTCTGTCGGGCCAGAGACTTCCACTTGAAAGCCCGACTCTTCGAGATACCGGCGCCAGAAGGGAAAGCGGTCGAAATAATACATAGCCTGTGGAATGCCCACGCGGAGCTTTCCGCCGCCGCCGTTCGGGCCTGGTTCCGCATAACCCTCGCGGAGAAGGCGATCCCGGAAAGCCATCAGGTCTTCGATGACGGGCTTTCGGTCGGTGCGAGCGCGTTTGCGGAACTTGTCCGAGCACTTATCGCCCCAGTAGGTCTTGCGCCCTTCTACGGTGACTTCCTTCATGTCGCAATAGTTGGAGCACGCTTTGCAAACAAACTCGCGGCTTTGGAAGCGCGTCTGATTCAGATCGAAGCCGCGGAACGTGCTCGCGACAAGCGCGAGAGATACCGCGTCGACAAAGGCGCCATGTTCTTGAACGGGGCGAATCCGAGCCCGCGACTGCGTGACTTCCTGCGCGATCAAGGCCATGCCGATCGCACCGATGATGCCGTTGTGCGGAGGTACGATGATGCGCTTGCCCAGGATCTGGGAGAACGCGGCGGCGACGGCGTCGTTGTAAGCGGTGCCGCCTTGAAAATAGATGACCTCACCGATTTTTCGCCCGCGGACGACTCGGTTCAGGTAGTTCAGAGCCACAGAGTAAGCTAGTCCTGCGGCGAGATCTGAAACGTTGGCGCCCTGCTGCAGAGCCGCGTTTACGTCACGCTCCATGAAAACGGTGCAGCGTTCACCGAGCCGTGCCGGTGACCTGGACGACAGCGCCAGGCGCGCGAATTCGTCCTTGATCTGAACGCCGAGCCGCTCGGCCTGCTCCTCGAGAAACGAGCCAGTCCCCGCGGCGCACGCTTCGTTCATGGCGAAGTCGACCACTACACCCCTGTCGATCGAGATGTACTTCGCATCCTGGCCACCGATTTCGAAGATCGTGTCCACGGAGGGCGTATCCTCGTCCGGTTCAGCCAGATTTCGCACGATGCGCTCATGGACATACATTGCGCCGGTCTTATGCGCGGTAATCTCGTCGTTGACCGTATCCGCGCCCACTAGCTCGCCGATGAGTTCGCGGCCGGAACCTGTAGTTCCCACTCCGCATATCCGCACGCGCGTGCCGAAGAGCTTCTCAATTTCCTGCAGCCCCAGATTGACCACTTCGATCGGTCGTCCGACGGTGCGCAGATAGATTCCATGAAGAAGCCGGCCCGACTCATCGAGCAGAGCCAGATTCGTGCTGACGGAGCCGATATCGATTCCCAGATAGGTCGGAATCACGTCATTGCCCGCTTCTGGCAGAGGCTCTGTCCTTGAAGCTGCCGGATGGTCGCGCAGCAGCAAAACATTTTCGAGCGAGAGCGGTTCGCAATGAGAAATCGAAGCAGAAGAAGGACCTTGCACGGAGTTGCTCGCGGCGAGATGAAATGGCCGGGATTGCATCGAGTCCGCAAGAAGCGCCGCGCCGATGGCGCCCAGCCAGGCGTAGAGTTCAGGAACAATGATGTCTTCGGGAGCAAGGTGGAAGGCATCCGCCAAACTCCGGGCGACTCCTGAGTTCTGCGAGACACCGCCAATGAACGCAACAGGGGCTACCACCTTGCGGCCTTTCACGATGTTGCTTTTGAAATTCCGCGAGACCGCCTCGCACAAACCCTTCAGCACTTCCGCCGTGCTGTAACCCTTCTGCTGCGCGTGAATCATGTCGGATTTGGCAAACACCGAGCAACGTCCGGCAATGCGGGCCGTGGAGTGTGCTTTCAAGACCACCGCGCCGATGTCTTCCACGCGGTATTGCAGCCGTGACGCCTGTTGGTCGATGAACGAGCCGGTGCCTGCGGCGCACTGGCTGCTTGTGGAGTAGTCAAGGATTCCTGCCGAACAGCCGGAGAGGACCGCGCTCACGTCGCCATCGCTGCTCCGGGAACCGTCCAGCAAGATATACTTCGAGTTCTCTCCGCCCATCTCGAAAACAGTGCGAACCAGTGGATATAGCGCCGACATGCCGCGCGCGATTGCCTTGAATTCATTTTCAGATAGCAGGTTCAGCGCTTCGGCGACGCGGTGGCCCCCGGAACCCGTGACGCGGATCACAACTTGCCAGGAATCCGGCAGCAGCCTTTGAAATTCATGCAGCAGATCCAGCGCTGCTTGGAATGGATTCCCCAGAGATCGACGGCATTCCGACACGATGATCGGGCTCAAGCCGCTGGCGCGCCATTTTGCCGGCGATTCTGAGACAAAGCGAAATACTGAAGACCCCGTGAGAGGCCTAACGAGTGCTTGCGCTTCCATCAAGCCCAGGATCGCAGCCAGCTTGACGCTGGCGCTTCCCACATCCAAGCCGATCCTGGCAGGCATAAGTCACCCCGCGTCGTATCTCTTGGGTCAGGTAATACTCATTCCTGCGATGAGTCGATGGCTGTGACATCGGTCACTGGGTCCTGTGTGCAACGTCACGCGACTAGCCGCAAAGCTGCAATCGGCGAACTCAGAGAATTGCCGGAACCACGCCTTCAAACCTGATGGAGGGCTCGCTAGACAGTCTTGTCCCCCGCACTGATTTCGATACTTCGACATCAGCAGGAGACGGCCGTCGCAACAAGGACGTATGTATTGATAGAGCTGATTCGCCCAGTCCTGCCTGAAAGACGGTCTTGTTTCGGTTGCGATCCTATGTTCTCTGGCGGGTGTTAGGCCTTGCTTCTGAAACCCCTGCACTGCCAATTGATGATTCTTAGTTAGCAACTCAAGGCAATCGATACCTACGAGGTCTCTGGGCGGACAATGAAAATCGAACAGCGTCCCATTCAGCGTCCAACTGGCGTCCAAAACTCCCCTTTCCAAAGCAGGGTTTGGGGGGCATTGAACTGTAAGGTCAATTGAATCATCGAGACTTAGTGTGTGCCCTTCGGGCTCATAACCCGAAGGTCGTCAGTTCAAATCTGACCCCCGCAACCATTTCAGGATTCACAGGCCGGACGCAGGCGTCCGGCCTTTTTGTTTCCCAAAGTGGCTTACGAGTCCAGAAGACGCTTCAACTGCGATTTTCGAGAAGCAACGCGATTCCCTGCCCGCCTCCGATGCAGGCCGATGCGATGCCGAAACGCAAGTTGGAGCGCCGGAGTTCGCGCGAAAGTGTCAGGGCGAGCCTGATGCCCGTTGCAGCGAGAGGATGTCCTATCGCAATCGCGCCGCCGTTGACGTTGAGTTTGTTGCGGTCGAGCTGCAACTCACGCTCGACGGCAATAAGCTGCGCGGCGAATGCTTCATTGATCTCGAAGCGATCGATGGCGTCCAGGGTGAGACCTGTACCCTTGAGTAGCTTTCGAATCGCCGGAGCGGGGCCGATGCTCATGGTTTCGGGAGGCACACCGACGGTCGCAACGGCGGCGACCCGCGCAAGAGGTTTGATACCCTTCGATTTTACATACGAACCGGAGCCGACGAGCGCCGCAGCGGCGCCATCTACGATGGCGGAGCTGTTTCCCCCAGTTTGAACGCCGCCAAAGGCGGGCCGGATTTTCGAGAGCGCTTCGAAAGAAGAAGAACGAATATGCGTATCCGTGGAAAGGCTTTCCACGCCTCTGGGGAGCTGAATGCCACGCGGCTTGTAGCCGCTCAGTTCGAAGCTTTCGCTGACGAGGGGAACGAGTTCGCCCGACAGGAAACAACTTTTCTGCGCCGCGACCGCGCGAGAAAAACTCAATTCGGCGAAGCGGTCTACGTCTTGCCGTGTGATTTTATATGTGCGCGCCACAGCTTCCGCGGTATCACCCATGGTGACCCCAGGGGCGGTGTCGAGCAGCGCCTCCCAGAGGAAGTCTTTGAACTCCACCTGGCCCATGCGAAAACCGCTGCGGTGGGTGTAGGCAGCGACGGGGTTGCGACTCATGGATTCCGCGCCGACGCAGAGACCAAGTTCAATCTTTTTCAGAGCGATGGCATCGGCGGCTTGGCCGATCACCTCAATGCCCGTGCCGCAAACGCGCTGCACCAGCAGTGCGGGGCGATCGATGGGAACGCCGGAGTACAGTCCGATGTGGCGAGGGAGGACGTAGGCGTCGAAGCTGGCCTGCGCCACGCTCCCGGCTATGACTGAGCCGACGTCCGCAGGAGAGAGTTTCGAGCGGTCAAAGACGGCGCGGGCCACTTTGATTCCGAGGTCGATCGGCGAAACAAGTCCCAACGCTCCGTTGTAGTCCACAAATGGAGTTCTGACGCCGTCCAGCAGCCAGACATCGTCATAAGCAATAAAGAGCCCGCCTGATTCCTTACCCATGACTCACTTTCCCTCCAACTCGCTCGTCCAGTCTACATAGGCAAGCTAAAGGGTGCGAGGAACTTCCCCGAGAACTTTACTTAAGACTTTCATGTCCGTGGTGGCCGGAACATCTCCTGCGGTCGTGAGGATCGTTTGCCGCAGCCCCGAAATCATCGGCTGAAGGACTTGGCGCAAATGTTCACCGTCAGAATCTCCTGATCGAAATGCTTCCAGAGGGAGCGCGATCCCAAGAGTCACCGTATTTGCTCTCAAGGTTCCTGTTCGCCGCTGCTGCACCATGACCTCGAGGGGCGAGCAAAGGACGCAATCCCACTGCCGCTGAAAGATCAGATCCCAATTTTTGAGGAAGGAACGGGCATCGGTGAACTGGAGCACAGGAAGCGCTTCGTAGAAGAGGACAACGTTGATCGCCGGCGCGAGTAGATTGCCCCACGCCTCGCAGCTTTCCGCGGAGAGAACCGGAAGTCTCTCTTCCTGAATGATGATCACATCCGCCCCGGCTTCCAAGAATGTGGTGGACATCTGCGTGACGACAGAAGCCGCCAGCTCTTGGGCGGCAGCGGATAAATCCTCACTCCGCAACTCTTCTTTGTGTTCCAACTGGGTGATCCGGGCCGCGAGGGTCAACGGACCTGTAACACCAGCCATGAGCAGGAAATCGCGGTTCGGGAGTGCATTCATCATCTGGATGACTTCCACGGCGACAGGAACTCGGCCGCTCTTCGCCGCCTCTTCCGGAGAGCGCAGGCCCTCCGGTATTTCTCCCATCCGAACGGGCTGGGGCCAGTGAATTGTGGGTGCCTGATCGTCCGAGATCCTTTGCAGTGTTGCGCCCAGGGCTTCTACCTCAAGGTAAGGATCGAAGTAGCAGGCCACACCATCGGAACGCAAATGACTGCGCATCTGCCTTAAAGAGCTTGAAATCTTTGTGGGACTGCGAAGAAACGTCCCAAGCGGGACGTTTTCGACTTTAGCGCCGAGAGAGAACACGATCGGCAAAAAAAGCGGCCGAGGCGGCACAATCCCCTTCAGCAGTCCCTTCGCCATTTGCCGCGGAGTGGGATTCACTTCCATCCGTCAAGGCCTGAACACCGGTCCCGTGGACTTGGCGTCCGGCCAGGTCCCATAGAACTGCAGAGCTTCTTTCGGCGGAGTCTTCTTGTTCCATTCCTCGTGGAATTGATCGAAGGAGACGCCGCGCGCCAGGCGAGCCTTCTTTTCTTCCTGGCGCTGTTGCTTCGTCTTCTCGACATCTATTCTTCGACGTTCGGGATCGTACGCGATCTTGTAAATATGCTGCGCGGTCCAATCGGAAATGATGCACTTTTTCAGGTCCTCCATGACGGATTCCGGATCTCTTTCCAACGGATCGCCATAGCCAGGGCCGCCACCGCTGAACCCGAAGAGCAAATCTCCCTCCTGATAGACTTTTGGGGTGCGAGCGACGAGCTCATATTTCCAATCGCCATGGATCGTGTTCTTCTGCAGCATATCCGGAAGATCCATGGTGAGCGGCGAATCCCCTTTTTGCATGTCTTCCAGCAGGCCCGGTTTGCGCACGCTGATTCCTGGAATCGGCGACGAGGCATATCCCCCGAAAAGTGGCTGGCCTAGCGGCACCTTACTCCCATTGCCCATGCACAGGGAGACCATATCGCTGACTTTGTGGATCATCCACTGTTGGACAGCTCCCGATCCGCCTCGATGGTGCCCGTGGCCGCAGGAGTCTTTCCAATGTTGGGAGAGCATTACGGTCAGAGGGAGTTCACTTTCGACCTGCTCCGAATCCGGAGCACGGCCAAAGGCGCACCAAGCGAAGCCGTAGGAGTCCATGCCGTCATTCGCGGCTCGCCCACCCTGTCCCTGCGTATTGAGGGAAAAAGAGAGGACGTCGGATACGGCTAACTTCCATTGAGAAAGGCCGGCGCAAATCTGGGCGGTATGCTGGCTGCCCGGCGAGGCGGTCACCTGTTGCCAGAGTCCTGCGCAGGAAAAGGCCATCTTGGCAAAACTGTTGTGGGTAGCGTTGCGACACTGCATTCCGATGTAAACGCAACAGCTTGTGGCGGCGGCTTTGTCGGGGTTGAGGATGATATTGGGTGGAAAAATGAAGTCGATAGGGGCGAACGTGGAACTGCATATCGGCAAATCGTGGAAGACGTACTCGTACATGAAATTCGCGATGTGGCCCACGACAGCCTGCGAGTGAACATTGTAAGAGGAAGGATTTTCAGGGGAAGTTCCTTCGAAATCGAAGATTAGTTTGTCATCTTTCTTGGTTAGCGTGAGGTAGCAAGAGCGCACAAGAGCCGGCGTCCAGCCGATGGCATCGTTGAAGACGACCGCGCGGAACTTCCCTTCCGGCAAAGACTTGATCTTTTGGCGGGCGCCGGACTCCGCGGTCTCGAGCATTTTGCGAAGCAAGCCGACGAGATACTCCTCGCCGCGTTTCTCGACCAGCTCCAGCAGGCGCACGCGGGCCCTGTCCGCTGTGGTGCATCGCGCGCGCAAGTCAGAGATGAACATGGCCGGCGCACGCAGACCATAGACTGAATAAAATTCCAAAAAGTCATTGCGCAGCTGAAAATTCTCTCCGATTTTCATGGGGGGCATATTCAGCCCCTCTTCGAATCGTGACTTGGCGCTAACGGGCATGCCGCCAGGCTCGATGGCGCCGGTTTCCGTGGTGTGCAATGCAGCCGTCGTCCAGGCCAAAAGCTTTCCCTTATGGAAGACCGGCATGAGCGCTACTTGATCCGGATTGTGAATGCCGCCGTAAAGGGCATCGTTGGTGTACCAGATGTCGCCTTCGCGAATCCCCGGATTTTGCGAGTAATACTTGAGAATGAATTTGATGACGATGGGCTGGATGATGGCGTGGAGATAAGTGCCACACGCCGCGTTGATGAGATCGCCGCCGGCGGTGAAAATCGCCACCATGGAATCGCCCGACACGCCAAAATAACTGCGCGAAGAGCGGATGAAGATTTCCATCGCTTCATCGAGGATGTCGTTGGTGATCTGCACCCCGATCTCATAGTCTCCCTGACGGAGAGTCTTCGCGCATTCTTTCTCGTAAGCGGTGGCTTCCGCGGGCTTCAGCCAGGCGAGCTTTTCGGCTAACGTGGGTATGGGCATAAGTCTCCTTGCTTCCTGCCGGAACCTATCCTTCCAGAATCCCAAGACCGCGTTCGTCAACGGAGAACGTCATCGGAGACGGGACGACCAGCGTCGTGTATTCCCCTTCGACCACGGCAGGACCCTTGATCACATTCCCGGGCCGCAGGGATTCGTAGGCATAGATGGACGTCGCTCTGTAAGATCTTGTGTCCGGCCAAAACACGGGTCTCTCGCCCTTTCGTGCTCCGCTGGGATCGCTTCCCTCGATCTTCATCTTGGGTAACTCAATCTTCTTTGTCGGGACGATAGCCTTCAGAATGAAACTCTCGATGAAAACTCCTCCCTCGGGATTTACGACAAAGGGGCTAAAGGCTTCGCTGAACTCCTGCTGGAAAGCATCACATAGTGCCTGAACATCCTTCACGTCTCGGAGCGCCAGCAAAGGAGAAAGCGTGCGCTTCACGTGGAATTGGCCACCATAGAGCATGTCGAGTTCGAGAACAAAGGTTGCGTCCTGCGTGTTGAGCCCGTCGGCAATGAGATCCCGCTTGGCTTGTTCGACAAGGCTTTCGACGGTCCCGTTAAATGTCGCGAACTCTTGCGACGGTTTCTGCGTGCCAGGCTCCAGCAGAGTGATCTTCTTCGAGGCTTCGTACACATGCATGATGTCCATGGTAGAAGAGCCGAAAGCGCAAAAGACCGGGGAGAAATTGAAGATCACGGCTTTTCTTACGTCAGCCTTGTATCCCTCGACGTGCGTCGCGCCCGCGCCTCCCCCAACGAAGAGAACGAAATCTTCCGGACTGTACCCGCGCAGATGAACTTCTTTCATGATGGCCGAGGACATGTTGCCATTCACGATCTTGCGGATGACCTCCGCGGCTTGTTCGACTTCGATGCCCAGGGGCTTGGCAATCTTGTCGCGAATCGCCTGGATTGCGGCATTTTTATTCAAGCGCATCCTGCCGCCGAAATAATATTCCGGGTTGATGTAGCCGAGTACAACATCCGCGTCGGTAACGGTAGGCTCTTTTCCGCCGCGGTTAAAACAGGCCGGCCCGGGCATCGAGCCGGCACTCTTCGGCCCTACCTGCAACTGGTTCTGGAGGAGCTTATTGAGCCAGGCGATGGAGCCACCGCCGGCGCCGATGGACAACGTCTTGATCATGGTGATGCCGACCATCCAGCGATCGATGATTGGCCGAAAGTCGTAACTTCGCACGCTGTCCTTCACGACGAGCCCGACGTCAAAGCTGGTGCCCCCCATATCCGTCATGATGACGTTTTGGTGCCCAAGCAATTTTGCGACATGGTGCGCGCCCATTAGACCTGACACGGGGCCGCTGTTAAACGTGCGGCTGGCCGTGGTGCGAAACACTTCCGCGATGCCGCCGGAGCTCTGAATCATGAGCAGAGGCTTTTTGTAGCCGCGTTCGCGAAGTTTGTCCCACATCGCGGAAAGTTCGATCTGCATGGAACGCTGCAGGTAGGCATCGAGAATGGCAGCGAGCGTTCGCTCGTATTCCCCTAATTTGCCAACCACCTGCCCCGCGAGGACGACCGGCAAATAGCCGATATGGAATTCCTTGTATTCGTCGCGGATGATTTCCTTGACGCGCTTTTCGTGAAGGGGATTGAGAAATCCCCAGAGGAGGGAGACCACGAATCCTCGCGCGCCGCGGTTCACCAAATATCGCACCTTCGTACGAAGATCATCTTCGTTCAGGATACGGATTACATTCCCGCGAGAGTCGATACGCTCCTTCACGCCCACAATCATGTCGCGAGGGATGAGCGGCTCGGGCTTTTTCTGGATGGCAAGGTTTCTGCGTTCAGCGACGCGGGTTCCATCGATCCATTGCGCGCCACGGCCGATCAAGACGACATCTTCGTGACCTTCCGTTGTGATTAGTCCAAGGCGCGGACCCTTTCTCTCGATCAAGCGATTCATCGCGATGGTGGTCGAGTAACGAATCATGTCGATTGCCGGTAGCAATTCTTCGATCTTGAGGCCAAGTGCGCTCGCTCCCTCTTCAATGACTCTCGAGAAGCAGACAGAAAGGTCATAGGGCGTGGTGGGGACCTTCTTGATCAGGGTTTTCCCATCGAAATTGAGGACCAGATCGGTAAACGTCCCGCCGACATCGATATCGATCGAGTTCATTCGGCAACCTCGAGACGCTGTCCTCGAATGACAAACTCGCCCTTCCGCAGCCTTTCTTTCAGGCTGTCCAGATCCATTTCAATGTCCCAGGTGATCGGATGACCTGGCGGGAGGTATTCGGTTTCGATTTGCGTGCCGCAACCCGGACAATAAATTTCCACGATCCGCACCCAGAGCGGGTCGGGCGAAAAATTGAATTCAGCCGATACCAGCGGAGGATGAATCTCGCGCGGGTCGCGATCGTACAGCAGGCAGCCTTTCTTGTAATTCTCGCGGGCGGGGCCAATCTCATGGCCGCAGCGGTTGCAAAACCATCGCTCTTGTTCAATATCCAAGTCAAGATATTCTGTGATCCGGACGTGGCCTTGTTGCTCAGGTGCCATCGCAATCCCCTCGTTTCATTTTCACCGGGCCGCCGGCCAGGGCTCTCGCGACGACCGGTTCAATTTCGCGTTTCCGAATTTGTCGACCAGCAGCGTCCAGCCTTCCGGGACGAAATAGGTGCTATTGGCCCCTTCCAGCACCGCGCAGCCTTCCACGCAATTGCCCGGCTGCAGCGACTCCCAGCTATAAAGCTGCGCTTCGCCTTTCGAACTTCCCCAGGCAACTTTTCTATTTCCTTTGATCGCATGCGACGAATCGGCTCCCTGCAAGGGTTTTTCGATCAGGGCGGGTTTAGGCATCGCTTTGCGAATTTGCACGCGGATGAGTTCGATGGCAAACGGCTCCGCACCAACGCCGATTTTCGCTTCGCAGAAGGCGCGAAGACTTCCGGCATCGTGAAACGACGGCAGCGGAGAAGCAACCGCGATGGTTGGCCGGCCGGAACAAGCGAGTTCCAACTCCATCGAGTATTCGATGTGGTCTGGCTTGATCCCTTCGCCGAGCAGATCCCTGAGGCTCTCCGCCTTTATATCCTGGAGGACGCGGTTGAGTTCGCCGACAGAATGATCGGAAATCGATGTAATTTGCAGCGCACGCTCATAGACGTGGGAAATATCCGAGACGGAAGATCCAAAGGCGCTGAAGACGGGGCCGAGAGAAAAGAAATAAACATTTTTCAGGCCGGCCTTCTCCGCCACGCCACACGCAAACAGGCCGCCGTTTCCTCCGTAGGCGAACAGCGTGTGTCCTGAGAAGCTTTGTCCTAATTCTGTGCTGGCATGCGCGATTAGATTCGCTACGGATTCGAATGCCCGGCCAATGACTGTCCGGCATGCCTCTTCAACCGATACGTTCAGTGGCTGCGCAACCGATTCCTGGATGACAGCTCGCGCAGTCTCCAACTGGATTGGCTTCGTCCCTCCCAAAAAATATTCAGGATTGATCAGCCCGGAGGCGACGAAAGCGTCCGTGAGGGTGGGCTTGTCCCCGCCAAGGCCATAGCAAGCCGGTCCAGGGAGAGAACCCATGCTCTCCGGCCCAAGGGTGATCTCTCCGGGTTTTCCGTTGGGCTGAGCTTGAATGACGCTTCCACCGCCGAGGGCCATGGACCGCAGGTACGGAAGCGAGATCTGCACGGGAATGCCGAAAAAACTCGACGGCTTGCTCTGCACCGATTCGGAGTTTCGCAAGACGCTTAGCTTGGCGGTGGTGCCGCCGACGTCGAGCGCAAGGACATCGCTTATCCCATATATCTTTGCCAGATGGGCGCTACCGTGGATACCCAGAATGGGACCGGATTCAATGGTGTCGATCGCCTTCGTTTTCGCGATGCCCGCCACGCCGCCGTTGATGTGGCTGATCAGAAACGTTCCCAAATAGCGGTCCGCTTCCCGAAGGTCATCCTCCGCTTTGAAAAGCGTGGCGGCCAGCGCGCCGTGGGTGTACGCATTGAGGATCGCGCAGTACGTTCGCGTCGCGTCGTCGGCGCTCTTCGAGATGTCGCTTCCGGCCAGGACGGGCACCGAGCCCAAGAAGTGATCCGGATACTGCTGATCGATGATGCGTTTGATTTGAACTTCGCGCGCTGGATTGCGCTGGGCGCCTTTCAGGCTGACGCAGATGCGCCGGACTCCGCTCTCGAGGAGTGCGCGGACGCCATTCATGATTTCGGATTCGCCGGTGTCTTCGTCGACTCCGATCACGTCCCGATCGGAGAGGATCCTGTCGAGCACAACACTTCGTGGCTGGTTTCCGTACAGATCCCGCTCATGGCCGCGCGAGATCAGCAAGCCGATTCTTGGTCCGCTAAATTCGGCGAGCACGTTCGAAGTGATTGTGGTGGACCAACGGATCAGCTCGAGATTCTCCAGGAAGGCATCCACGTCTGGGTAGCCCAGCCGCGTGGCGCCCTGGGTAAGGCAATCGAAGAGACAGATTGTCAAATCGTGGGGTGTGGTGTCGACTTTCACGCAAACGAGTTTTTTGTCATCGATAAAAATTCCGTCCGTCAGAGTTCCACCGATGTCGATGTCCGCGGTCAGCACGATTGCCTCATGGCTTACTGGACTTGATCGCCGCAAGAAATTCCTGCGACCGAATCGTCCATCCGAAGAAATTCTCGACGTTGAAGAGCGTGGCTTCCTGCAGGGACGGCGGACCTGCCGGCATGGCTCCATCCGCAATTAGAATCGGCCAATAATCCTGGAAATACGCGGCCCGCAAGGTGGACTCTACACAAACATTCGTGGCGATGCCCGCAAAAAAGAGATATCGAATGCCTCGGGTCCGCAACTGGGAATCGAGCGTCGTTCCGGCGAAGCCACTGTATCTCGTCTTCACTACAACTAAGTCTCTGGGGTCAGGCTTCAAATCGTCCACGATGGCGAAATCCCAGGTACCTTCCGTCAAAAGCTTCCCTTTCAATTCGGGCCGGCAATTCATCAGGTGCATGGCCAGTTGTTTATGCCAATTGGGAGAATTCGGCCCACCGCTGTTGCTCAAGTCCGGTTTGTATCCCATTTGAAGATGGACAACCAAGACACCTGCCTGCCGCGCTCCATCCAGAACGCCCCTAATCGAGCGGACAACCCGCGGGGCATCGGAAATGTCCGTCCCCGCGATATCCAGCATCCCGCCCTTCGAGGCGAACGCATTCTGCATGTCCACGACGACGACGGCGGACTTCGTCAAGTCCACATCGATCGGTCCCGGCTTCGCATCCAGCTTCGGCATTACATCCTTTTCCTTCGCTGACGAATACTAGTCGCGACCAGCTTCCAGAATCTTTTCGGCAAGGCCTCTCGGATTCGTGGACATCACTTCGTGGCTCCCGGGCATCTGCACGAGGCGGTAAAGCCCCAGTCTGTTCGACATCCGGGGATGCCACCCCCATTCCCCGGGCGGCAAGGCAATATCTTCGGTGCAATTGATATAACTTTTGGGGATATCCAGCGAGTAGAACTTTTTCAGGTCGAGCTTGTCCTTGGCAGGTTGCAGAGGCTCTGGAGAAAGTAGCGCGTAGGTGCGCTGGGCCGTCTCCAAGTCCCCATCATTGATAAATGCCTCTCGCCAGACCGGGAATGGCAGCAGAAAGGAGTTGTCCGGAGATTCCTGAGCCATCTTTTGGAAAAGCGCGGCGGTAACGGGCGGCGATTCGTCGAGCACGCTGTGGCCGTCTCGAACGACAAAACCATTCTGAAAGACGAGGCGTCTGATCTTTTCGGGGATCGCCTCGGCAACTTTGGAAATGAAAGTGCCGCCGAAACTGTGGCCGACCAGAACAAAATTCGAGAGAGCTTTGTCGAGGATAAAATCAACGATGGATTTGGTGCACTGCGCGTGCGTCACCCTCTTGTTGGCCCCTTTTCCGTAACCCATCACGGTGGGAG
>JBGQCW010000010.1:0-14271 GCA_041495565.1 Candidatus Acidiferrum sp. | reverse complement strand
GCGCGGGCCATCGATCCGCATTCGCGGCGTACCTCGCAGATTTCCCGCATCGCCGTCGCCCTTTTTGACGCGTTTCGGCGCGGGGATTCCGCTCCTGCGTTTACGGATGCGTCTCTTCGCCGAATTTTGTTGGCCGCGGCTCGCTTGCAAGGAGTTGCCGCTGCAGACACCGGCAAGTCTCCGCAAAAAGGTGCGCGCAAGTTCCTGCTCGGCCTCGCGATTCCTCCGGGCTGGACCAACGAAGAATGGGAGCTCCTGGCCTCCGCGGTCCGATATCATCGCGGCACCGAGCCGAGAGCAAAGAGCGGTCCTTTTTCCAAGCTTTCCGCAGAACAGCAGAAAAAGGTTCAAGTTCTGGCGGGTGTGCTGCGCTTGGCGCGCGCGCTTCGCAAGTGCGGCGTGGAAAGCGGCGCGGGACTTCGCGCCGAAAGATCCGCGGATGCCGTCGTTCTTCGCGTGCCGGGTCTAGCAGAGGATGTGGAAACCGCCTCGCGCCTGGCTGTCGGCAAGCACCTGCTGGAAGACTATCTGCAGAAAACTCTCATCATGAAGCCCGCGGCCAAGCCGGACAAAGTCGTTACGCTGCCGGCGCGGCAAGTTCCCGAGTTTTCCGTCGCCTCGGATTGAACGAACCATTCTTCTTCGCCAAGAACCTGCCCCGCGATTCCGGCGAAGCTGATCTATTTCCCGGATCGCCGCAAGAGCTTGGGAGTGGCCAGCCACACCAGCAGGCCGATCGGCGGCGAGAGGCGCTTCACTTCAAGCAACGCGACGCCTGTCTTTTTCAGCGAAGTGACGTGGCGCTTCGAGCCCAGCGCTGTAGCAATGATGTCGTCGAGTTGCGGGGAGTGGCCGAAGAGAAAAACGGAAGACACTTGCTTGTCCCGGGCGAGTTCACGAAACAGAAGCGATGGCTCCGCCCCCGGCAGGAGCAAATCGGTCCGGCGGATCTTCTGCTTGGCGTAATCAAGCGCGCTCGCAAAAATCTCCGCGGTCTGGGTCGCACGAACGTAAGGACTTGAGAGCAACAGATCCGCGGTTGCCCCCAGAGCTGCCACGCCCTTTGCCACCTGCCCGGTCTTTTCGACGCCTTCTTCGGTCAAGTAGCGCTCCGGATCAGACGGGCACCTGGGGTCTTCCCGGCCAATCGCGATTCCATGTCGAACGATGTAAAGCTGCATCCTTCTTCTCCCTCGAAACGATGACTCGCTGACTAGCAGCAGCGCGGACGGCAATTTGAGTTGGCTAAGCCGAAGACTGCCGGAAATAGATCCTCACGTGAAATTCTTTTTCAAACAGCTCGGCGCTGCGATTGGCGTCGCGCAGGTCTTCGGTGGCATCGCCGCGCGCACTCACCTGCAACCCCACCGCGCCGCGCTGAAACGAAGCCCGAAGTTTCAGTACGCGTTGCCGGTGCGAATGATCGAGCGCTTCGGCAATCCGCAAGGTCGCCGCGAGTCTCCGCGTGATGCGCTGGTCCGCATTATTCAGCGAGGAGTAGGCTGCGTGATGCCGGGCGGGCTCCGACTTGCGATTGTGGTAGCGGACGAGCGCCGCGACGATAGCGCGGTCGCGCCCCTCCAGCCCGGGGATGTCACCACTCAGGGCAAGATACTCTCCGTGCTTGTGATGTCCGCGATGGCTGACCATGTGCCCCGTATCGTGCAACAATGCGCCTGCTTCGAGCAGCACGCGCGATTGCGCCGGAAGATGATGCACCGCCTGTAACTGATCGAAAAGCAGAATACTCAGCTCGCGCACGTGCTCCGCGTGTTGCTGATCGTATCCGAGCCGCCTCGCAAAACTTCGCGCCCCCACAATGAGTTGCCGTGCTGCGGCGTTGTAGCGATGCGGCTCTTTGCGAGAGAAGGCGTCGCGGGCGATTTCTTGCAGGAGTCCTTCGCGCACGCCGACGCCGGGTATCGCGAACGTGCGCAGATTCAGGAACCGTCCCAGGGTGATGAAGGTGATCGCCGCGATGCCCATCACGTCGGCGCGGTCGCGCCGCACGGCATACGCCTTCATTCGCTCGCGTATATCGCGTTTGAGAATATCCGGAAGCCGCGCGCGCAAGAGCGACAGCTCCACCGTTTGCAAGCCGTGTTGCCGAGGCCCCGGGGCGACATTGGCCAGTGTTTCCGCGTTTCCACCCAGCGCCACGGCGATGCTCTCACCCAGGTTCGGCCGCGGCACCAATTTGGACTCCAGCAACGCACGCACGTAGCGCCGCACCTGTTCGCCTTGTGCCGGACGAATCACGCCGGGAAGATTCAGCGTGGTCATCAGCCGGACGGTGCCGACCGGCAAC
The DNA here is from genome assembly GCA_041495565.1 of Candidatus Acidiferrum sp. GTDB lineage: Bacteria > Acidobacteriota > Terriglobia > Acidiferrales > UBA7541 > Acidiferrum. The sequence continues at coordinate 11,963 of JBGQCW010000010.1, read as the reverse complement.
TGCGCGCCCTGCTCCACCGTATGGTCCTGCAGGATGCTGATCTCCAGGCTTCCTCCGCCTAAATCCACGATGCAGCGCGGCGCCTCCGGTCCGAACGCCGCCAGTACCGCTTCCCTGCCGAGACGCGACTCTTCCGCGGCGCTAATCACTTCCAGCACGATCCCCGATCTTTTCTTGATGGTGCGAACAAACGCCCGGCGGTTTTGCGCTTCGCGAGTGGCGCTGGTGGCCACCGCGCGATAACGCGTCACCCCGAATTCATCCATCACTTCGCGGAAATGGCGGAAGGCCTTTGCCGCTTTCTTGAAAACTTCTTCGCTGAAGCGGTGGCGCAGGAAGACACCTTCACCCAGACGCAGCGAATAGCGTTCGTCGTGCACCGGCTCGATATCGAGGGCGGAATAGGCCCGAGCCACGGACAGGCGGAGGGCGTTGGAGCCGGCGTCGATGGCGGCAATGTGAACCGGCTCAGGCATTTCGGAATCTACCGCCAAAGATGGGCGAGCGCCGCGGAGGGAGTGTATTTTGTGCTGCGAATTCCCAACTGTTCGCCGATGCGCTGGCGGAGCTGCTTGTTGACGGTGGAAACGCTGGCCTCGCCGTCGAGCTCGATAAAGCCATGCTTCTTGGCCATCACTTCGAATTCGCGCTTGATCATGGTCTGATAGCGGATAAAAGACCAATAGAGATCGTGCGAGAGAGACATGTCCCGCCCCGCCTCCCAATAGCTGATCGCCTGGGCTTTCTTGAACTCGCGGCCAAACGCCGTCTCCGGCCGGACATTCAGCCAAAACGTCAGATGCGGACGCAATGCCATGGCGTAGAGCCCGCTCATGTAGTCGCGATTGATTCCGCGCACCACGCCCCGCGCGATCAGCGTGAAAATAAATCGGTCGGCGAGCACCACCGTGCCGGAACGCAGCGCGGGCAGGATGCGGTGCTCGACCTGATCGAAAAAATCCGTCGCGTACATCAGGGCCAGCGTAAGCCGCGTCACCGCGTTTTTTGCCAGCAGCTGATCAATGTCGCGCCCCACCAGATTCGAACGCCGCAGACCGCTCGTCTGCACCGCGAATCCTTCCGATTCCAGCCATTCCTGCAGCAAGGCAATCTGTGTGGATCGCCCGGAGCCGTCCATGCCCTCAATCACCACCAGGCTGCCGGTAATTTCGCTGGGATCAAATCCCACGAGCGGCTCGCCAAAAAAATATTGCGCGGAGGCGTCTTCGGTCGCAGCGGCAGCCTTCGCCGGGGCCGCGGGGGACGCCGCAGGAACCTCCACTGAGGTTGTCACCGGGGGAGTCTTGTCTTTTTCCTGATCCGGCATGGTCACTCCGATTCCTGTGCGCGCGGAGCGAAGCGCTTGAGATCGATCTTGGACGCGACGATGTCGCGCATCTGTTTTTGCAACTTATTCACGGGCAGCGTCCCATCGAGCACCACGAAATTATCGGAGTCCACCATCTTGTCGTATTCTTCCAGAATCCGCGCCTGAAACAATCGGAAGCTCTCCGCGCGGTCATACGACATTCCCAGGTCCATGCCTGCTTCATAGTATTTCAGTTTGGGACGCCCGCTGAGGATGCGGTGCACGGCGACATCGAGCGGCGTGCGAAAATAAAAAGTAATGTCGGGAATCGGCGCGAAGCGGTACAAATTCCGCAGCCATCGAGGCGGGCAGCCGCGCGCCGCGTCGCGCGCGAACGCGGTGTAAATGTAGCGATCCGCGAGCACCAGATAATCGCCCTGCAGCAGCGGCATGATCTGGCGTTCGCAACGGTCCGCAAAGTCTGCCGCATGCAGCAGCGAAAAAGTCGTCGGCGTCAGCAACCGCCGTTGTTTTCCTCGCCGCGTCGCGGATTTCACCAGCGGCGAGGAGTTCCATTCCGTGAAATGCAACCGGTAGCCGCCGATTTCGAGCCAGCGCTTGAGCAGATAAAGTTGCGTGCTCTTCCCCGACCCATCCGTGCCTTCCACCACGATGAGTGCGCCCGGATAAGCGCGGCTGGGTACCGGCCGTCCAGGCTGCGGAAGAGTGGACTTCGCCGGTTCGGTTCGCGGCGCCTTTTGCGATGGGTCCTGATTTTCCATCATTCTGTTTGTGTGAGCCTGCTCATCGTAATGAGACTATTCCCGTATTGTTACAGTGGCATTACAACACAGGGGCCACTCCCGGCAAAGCGATCGTCTACATTTTAGAAAAGAGTGATCTTGATGTGCAGGAATTTCTTCGGATTCTGCCGGAAATCTCCGATCAGCAGCCGCATGTCTCCGGTCAAACCCGCCAGGTTGTCGTACAACTTTGGATCGGAGAAAAGCTTGCCCGCCGTCGTCGTATTGTCGCTCAGTTTGGCGGAGGCCGTCGCCAGATTCGTACTCGTGTCGCGCAGCTTGTTGTACAGCGTGTCGTCTGTCGTCAGCTTGCCCAGCGTGCCCTTCCCCGCACGCACATCGCCGATCATCGCATTTCCGTTGGTGATGGCCTGCTTGGCTTGTTCATACAGCGTCGGGTCATACATCAGCTTTCCGATGGTTCCCTTCTGCGCGCGCACATCCGCCAAAATCACGTTCACATTGTCCAAACCCTTATCCACCTTCGTGTACATCTCATCTGAAGTGACTAGTTTTCCGAGCGTCCCCTGCCCCGCCTGAACATTGGTGATCATGGTGTCGCCCTTGGCCAGAATGTTGTTGAGGTGATTGTAGGCCTGCTCGTCGGTCAACAATTTCCCCAGCGAGCCCTTTCCGTCCCTTACACCCTGGATGAGATCCTGCACGTTATCGGACAGCGCCGACAGGTTGCCGAGCAGTTCCGCGCTCCGCTGGACGACTTCCTTCATGGCCTTTTCTTCCGCGCCAGGAATCTCCTGCCCTTCCTTCAGAGGCATTCCGGTGAAACCGCGCGCGATGTTCACGTAGCGGTTGCCCAGCAGGCCTTCCGTCACCAGGCTCGCGGCCGAATCGGTCAGAATGTCATCCTGGTAGCGCCGGTCGACGCGCATGACGACTTCGATGTTCTTGTTTTTTTCTGGCGCCTTGCCTGGCGTTCGCGGCATCAGCCGGATCGATTCCACGTTTCCAACTTCGACTCCGTCCAGCCGCACGGGCGCTCCATTGGTGAGCCCCGAAACCTCCGGCAGATAGGTCTTCAACTGGTACTTCGGCCCCAGAAACCCGGAACCCGTGACGTAGAAAATGCCTGCGGCCAGCACGAACAAGCCGACCAGCACGAACAGTCCCACGCGCAATTCCGTCCAGGTTAGTTGTTTTCGACGTGCCATGGCTGCTTCCCTCCCTACATCCAATGGAACAGACTATCGCAAAATCAAACCAGAAAACGCTTCAGATACGGATCCTTGGAATTGGCAATCTCTTCGGGTTCGCCGTCGAAGTAGATTCCCCCGTCGCGATAAACCAGGAACCGCGTTTCGGCAGCCTTCGCGGCGGCCCTGGCGTTGCCGTTCCGCGCATTCGGAAGCACGCGTTTTGCTTCCGGGTCGAAATGGAAATTCGCCAGCGCGAAACCGTCCTGCAAGCGGTGCGTCGCCAGCAGCGCCGTCACCCCATACACATCGCGCAACCGCAGGATCAGCGTAATAATCGTTTGCGAAGTTACGGGATCGAGCCCGGCCGTCGGCGAATCGTACAGCACGATCGGCGGGTGGTTGATCAGCGCCCGCGCAATCGAAACGCGGCGTTTCATGCCTCCGGATAACTCCGATGGCAGCATTTCGAGCGTTTCCTCCAGCTCGACGAATCGCAGCACCTCCAGCACGCGTGGCTCGATTTCTTCCTCGGGAACGCGGTCTTCGCGCAGCCGGTAAGCGACATTGTCGGCGACCGTCATCGAATCGAACAGCGCGCCTTCCTGAAACACGAATCCGGTCTTTCGGCGAAACTCCAGCAGTTCCCTCTCCTGCATTTGCGAGACTTGCTGCCCCAGGACGTGGATGCTTCCGCTGGTCGGACGTAGCAACCCCGCCGCCATCTTCAATGTGAGCGTTTTCCCTGCCCCCGTCTCCCCCAGCAGAATCAATGTCTCCCGCTCCCGGACGGAAAACGAAACGCCGCGAAGAATCTCTCCCTCACCGAAACCGATGTGCACATCCTCAAACGTTATGGCGGAGCTTGATCCGGGTGTGGGCATAGTCGCGGCCATCATCGGCCGCGCCTGCGATTATAACGGCAATTCTCTTCTTGGATGGTAAACGTACGCTGCGGGCGTTGCGCTGATTCCATCTCGCTCGTCAAAAGATTTTATTGGAGAGATACAGCGAAAGCTTTGTCAAAAACGCATCGGCCACAATGATGAGCACCGAGGACAACACCGCCGCCTGCGTCGTGGCGCGCCCGACGCCCTGCGTGCCTCCCCGGACGGTCAGCCCTTTGTAACACCCGATGGTGGCAAGAATGAAGCCGAAGACCACCGGCTTCGTAAACCCCTGCATCAAGTCCGCGAAATCCAACGCATCAATCGCGCGCCGCCAGAACTCCACCACGCCCAAGCGCAGCGAAAAAACGGATGCTGCGCAACCACCCAGCAGCCCGATGAAATCCGTTATTGCCGTCAGCAACGGCATCATGAGAAGTGCGGCAATCAAGCGCGGCGTGACCAGCTTGCGGGTGGGATCCGTCCCCATCGCTCGCATGGCGTCCACTTGCTCCGTCACCAGCATGGAACCAAGTTCCGACGCGATTCCCGTTGCGCAGCGGCCCGTCACCAGCAAACCTGTAAACGTCGGTCCCAGCTCACGCACCAGCGCGATCGATACCACGTCTCCGGTCAGCGAGGTTTGCCCGAAACGCGCAAACTGTGAACCGGTCTGCAACACCATGACCGCGCCGATAAAGAACCCCGATAGCATGATGATCGGGAGCGACCCGGCCCCAATAAAATCCATCTGTTCCAGCGTGTCTTGGAAGTAGTAAGGACCCACAAAGATGTTGGCCATCGCGCGCCCGGAGAGTTGCGCGTACTCCTGCACGGAGGCCACTGTGCGTTTGGCCGCATCTCCCAGTACCTCGACGACGGAGAGAGTTTCTTCCGGCTTCGGTTCACGGCCTGTGACCTGAAAAGATGTGTCTGCCACGAGTCCCTTTTCGCGTTGGCCTGCCGCGACGAACTTCTCGGCACCACTACAGCAACGAAAGCCTAACCGTGCGGCAAGAGCACGTCAAGTAAGCGATATTACCGGGCCCTTTGAGGAACGCAATTCGCCGCATGCTGGTATTCTTGCTCGTCTCGAAAGCCATCTGCGGTTCAGCGGTTGCTGGGGCAAATGGGATTTGTCGTCAGCGATCCCGTCACCTACGCCGCTGTCGCCACTCTGTTGCTCGCCGTTGCCTTGTTGGCCTGCTGGATCCCAGCACGCCGCGCCACCTGCGTCAGCCCCCTCATCGCCCTCCGCTTCGAGTGACCATCCGCGCACGCAAATATCTGTTCCTCGCGCGGCCCTGTGTTTGGGTAGCGGGTCAGTTTCCAATAACCTGGCTAACCAGGAGCTAGGCAGAACAATCAGAACAACTCGTGTCTTGTACCGAGCATTGTGAGCTGGTTTAAGTTCCGGAAGTAGGCCGGGACGTAAGCTTTCGGAAGTGGATGGGCTCACAAGTTCGGACTAGGCACTCCGACGAAGGACGATCTGATGCGGAAAATTGTGTTCAGCCTCGCTCCAGCTCAGGAGTTGCGAGGTCCCCGCAGCAGTGCAACCAGCGCAGCCAGTGCCACTCCGAAGCACATACCCGAAGCAAGGAGCTGCAGCACGTCCACGTTGTGAAAGCTCTCAAATCGTGGCCGCCGCATAACATTCATGAGGCCGATCAATCCGATGACCAGAGGCACGGCGACGGCAGAAGTGAGAGATTTGCGGTTGAGCATACTCGTCTCCTTGCTGAGTGGCCCGATCATGATACAGGTCGCACTGTCAGTCTGCAATTTCTCGTCTACCGCGTCCAAGCCCGCATAAATAGAGACTCCAAGAAAAGGCCGGAGATACTTAGAGGATTCAATTTAGGCGATGGGTGACACAACACCGCGTTCGGGTTAAATCACTGGTTATTCTGTAAGGTCTACGTCGTTCCCTTCCGAATCCCGCACTACATATTCTCCGGGCCAGTGGCCGTTGAGTACCTCCACGAGTTGCACGGCCTGTTCAAGCTCGTCGCGGGATGCTATGTGTACGAATTCGCCGTTCCCAAGTTGCTTGAACACGCTATACACGGCACCAGCTCCTCACTTCTTCTTGCTTGACTCCGTTCGGCTGGAAAAATACTGCTGCTCGCTGCATGTGACTGTGATGCAGATCACGGCTCCATGTGACCGGGAACATAGCGGCTGATTCAGCCCGCATGGTTGGGCTGAGTACTGGACGTATAACGCATCATAAAAGGGCGCTAACCAGAAACTGACCCGCTAGCTGCCTTTGTTGCGACTGGACGGGCAGCGAGGCTGCCGTTACACTTATTGTTTTTACAACTGTAACGATGGGCTTCCCTGAGGGTGTGGAGAGCAATGCTGCGTTTTTATACCGCGGGTGAATCGCATGGACAGGCGCTGCTGGCGTTTGTCTCCGGCCTGCCGGCGCAACTCCCGATCGACGTCGATTTTATCAATCGCGAGCTGCACCGCCGCCAGCTTGGGTACGGCCGCGGCGGCCGTCAGAAAATCGAGAAGGATCGCGCGGAGATTTTTGCGGGAGTGCGTCACGGCAAGACCATTGGCGCGCCGGTCGCTCTACGGATCGAGAACCGCGACTGGGCGAACTGGGAAAAGATCCTGCCCGTCGAAGCTTCCGAAGACGATCCCGGCACGAAAAAACTCGTCGCACCGCGTCCGGGCCATGCCGATCTGGCGGGTTCGCAAAAATTCAACTATCATGACGCGCGCTACATCCTCGAACGCGCTTCCGCACGAGAGACCGCGGCCCGCGTGGCCGCCGGGGCCTTCGCAAAATTGCTGCTGCGCGAACTCGGCACGGAGATCGCCAGCCATACCGTTCAAGTGGGGCATGTGAAGCTCGATCGCGCCGCAACGTGGGGAGAGGTCCGCGCCATCAGCAGCAACCTGGAATCCCCGCTGCGCTGCGTCGACGCCGCGACCCAGGAAAAAATGAAATCCGAAGTGGATGCCGCCCTCAAAGCCGGCGACACCGTCGGGGGAATTTTTGAAGTCGTCGCGCACAATGTTCCCGTCGGACTCGGCAGCCACGCGCAGTGGGACGAAAAGCTCGATGGCAAGCTCGCGCAGGCCGTCATGAGCATCCAGGCCGTGAAGGGCGTGGAAATTGGCGCCGGTGTGACCGCCGCTGGCTCCTACGGCAGCGAAGTCCAGGACGAAATTTCCTATGACAAGGCGGCTCGACGCTTCCGCCGCTCTTCCAATCGCGCCGGCGGCCTCGAAGGCGGCATAACAAACGGAGAAGATGTCGTAGTCCGCGGCTACTTGAAGCCCATCTCCACGCTCCGCCGCGCGCTCGGCACCGCCGACATGGTCACCAAAGAACCGGTGCAGGCGGCCTACGAGCGCTCCGACTGGTGCGTCGTGCCCGCCGCGGGAGTTGCCGGGGAAGCCATGGTCGCCCTTGTGTTAGCTGATGCTTTTCTGCAAAAATTCGGAGGAGACTCCCTCGCCGAGACGCGGCGGAATTTTGACAACTATGCCCGACAAATCGAAGAGTTCTAAGCCGTTGCCCCCGACCGGGTCGGGAGCACAAGAAGTGACCGCGGTCGCCGCGCCGGAGACGCCGGCCAAGCCGGTCAAGATTTATCCGATCGTCAAATTCGGCGACCCGATTCTCGAAAAGCCCGGCGTGCCGGTCAAAAAATTTGACGCGCAACTGGAGCAGCTTGTCGAGGACATGTTCGCTTCCATGTACGCGGCGCAAGGCGTGGGTCTCGCCGCGCATCAGATCGGATTGAGCTTGCGCCTTGCCGTGGTCGACGTCACCGCCGGAAAAAACCCGGAAGCCAAGATCGTCCTGGCGAATCCCGAAATCATTCACGCCGAGGGAGAAGTCCGCGAAGAGGAAGGCTGCCTTTCGGTTCCCGGTTTCCGCGGATATGTCATGCGGCCGCAGTTTGTCACGATTAGGTCGCAGAACGCCAAGGGCGAGTCCTACGAAATTCGCGGCGAAAATCTCCTCGCCCGCGCTTTCTGCCACGAAATCGACCACCTCGACGGCATCCTCTTCCTCCAGCATCTCAGCATGCTGAAGCGCGACCTCATCAAGCGCAAAATCAAAAAGCTCCGGAAACTGGGCGAGTGGTAGCGGCACAACATAACCAGGAATCTGAGTAGTCGCCGGCCGCGAGAGACCCCACGGACGTCAATATCGCAATTCAGTTTTCAGGTTCAAAAGTAAAGAAGACGTCGTCGTTGGGTCGCGGAACTGTGGAAAGCTGTTGCTCCCAGAGGCTGACATATTTCCCGAGGGCCCACTGCGTCGCGACCGGGATTCCGTATGGGATTTCGGCTGAGGCCTCCGGCCTGCCGATGGAATCGCCACGCAGCGGAGCCAGGTAGATTTGATTGCGAGTGAGGACGACGAGCCAGTCTCCTTTCGGTGAGGCGAAGGCATGGCGAGCACCTGGAAAAACCTTTTCGACCTGCGCCCACGGCACCGGAATAGGGTCGTGGCCGACAAGCGTGGATGGCAGGGGGTGGGTGAGTGGTTTCCAGTCCGTTTGTCGGCTGCACTTGCCGGGCCCGGTATTCTGTAGTGCAAGTAAGGCTATCCAGCGGCCTTGGCTGTGGGAGAGGTACCAATCGGTTTGGTCGGTTATATAGGCCGAACCGGCGCACGGGTCTTCGTCCTCGCTACGCGCCGTGGGTTTGGATTGCGCATCGTCCGAGTCTATGGGCGCCTCTTCTTTCGTGATCTTCATGAATTCGAGTTCCGCGCCGGAGCCAAGGACCTGCGCCAGCGAGAGCCCGGCATGGTCCCGCTGGTAATCCGCTTCCTTTGGAGGAGCATTCGCAAATTCATCCAAGGAGCGCACGAATGCCGATTCACTTTCGCCGTAGCTACCGCCCCAGGACTGGCCCAGTTCGCGATAGCTGAAGTAGTCGGGACCGACATACGTGACGCGGCGAGTGGCGGCCAGGGAGCCCCCGAGATTCTCGTCCGTGCGGGTGAGGGCGGGTTTGGTCCCAAGTCGTGCGAGCCAGAAGAAATCTTCGTCGTCGTTCCCCGAGCTACCGTTCACGCTACTGTGATTTATACCGAACCGCCAGAAGCCGTCTTTGCGAGGCAGAATGATGTCGCGCAGGAGGCGGGTTTTCATGCCGGCGGGAGTCCAGTGGAGCCAAACGGTCGCGTAAGGACTTTCTTCGGACGTGGTGTCGTAGCGTAGTGGTGTGCCCTCGCCGTCCTTGTTCTTGCTGCGTTGACGCCGATAAGCCGCAGACTTCTCGTCTTCCAGTGACCGCGTCATCTTTGTGGTAGGTATTTGCGAGTCGTATAGGCGGTCCAAGCCAATCAAGACCCCTATGGACTGTTGCGGTACCACCTTTTCGCCGATCGGCTCGAAGGAGGGCGAAGCAGATTGCGCGGTGAGTCGGGTAGGACTCAGAACTGCAAGCAACGCGGCGACCAGCAAGGCCTTCATACGCTCAAGTCTAACAGTTGCCCTTCGGGGGCCCAGACATCGAGACGGACATGTTTTCATCTCGTAACCGGCCTTCCTCAGGAACGCCATCTTGCTTTTCTAATTTGATTCCAGATAACGTAGGTTATGAGCGTTATCCGGAGCGAAGCGCAGGATCCCAACTGCTTCCAATTCGAACCGCGGAAGCCAGGGACTCACTTCCTCCAGCCGGGCGCTCCCAATTAGCGCTATGCGCATCGTATTCTGCGGCACGCCCCAATTAGCCGTTCCCACCCTCAAGCACCTCCTCGCGCAGGCCGAGTTGGAAATCGTCGGCGTCATTACCCAACCCGACCGCCCTCGCGGCCGCGGGCACAAAGTCTCCTTCGCCTCGGTAAAGGAAGCCGCTCTCGCCGCCAAGCTCCCCGTCCATCAACCCGAAGAAATTCGCGCCACCGAAGTTCAGGAACTCTTGAGCAGCTATTCCGCCGACTTCATCGTCATCATCGCCTACGGCCAAATCATCCCCGCTCACTTGCTCACCATTCCGAAATTCGGCTGGATCAATCTTCACGCTTCCCTGCTCCCAAAATACCGCGGCGCCGCGCCCATCAACTGGGCCATCGTCAATGGAGAATCGCGAACCGGCCTCACCACCATGCGCATTGACGCCGGCATGGACACCGGCGACATCCTCTTGCAGCGTGCATTCGAAATCGACGCAAAAGAAACTGCGCCCGAGCTTTCCATTCGCCTTTCCGAGGCGGGCGCACCCCTGATGGCGGAAACTCTGCGCGGCCTCGCAGCAGGAAAAATCACTCCCCGGCCCCAGGACCACTCCCAAGCCACTCTCGCTCCCATGCTCAAAAGAGACGACGGCCGCATCGATTGGAATCGCCCCGCACAAGAGATCTACAACCGCATGCGCGGCTTCGCTCCCTGGCCGGGTGCGTACACCGCTTTTCGCAGCCAAACCTGCCACGTTTGGGGCGAACCGGCGTCTAACGAAATGAAGGAGGCACCAGCTGGCACGTTGTTCCAGGAAAATGACAGCCTGCAGGTGGCCTGCGGCGGCACAACCGTTTTGCGTGTTCTGGCCGTCAAACGGGAAGGACGCAAACAAGTTTCTGCGCCCGAATTTGCCAATGGAGCAAGATTGAATGCAGGGGAACGCTTTGGCCACACCTGATCCGCCCGGCAAGCCGCAGTCTTGGGGTTCAACCTACCAAATCGTGGGAACCGCTTTCGATCGGCGAATCTCACGATCTGCCGTCAACAAATTCAAACCTTCGACCAGTGCCGTCGCTCCGATAATGCGATCGGCCGGATCCTTGGGATACGCCGCGGGAAGCTTAGTGCTGCGCGCGCAAGCCCCGGAACTGATTGGCAGTACCGTGAACCGCTGCTCGAGTTCTCGCAACAAAGACTCGAGGCTGATGGTCAGGTTGATGCGGCCCTTGCTCGCCAGCGTTGCCAACTCCAGGAGTGTGATATCGCAGATAGCCAAGCCGTCCCCATTCTTGCGCGTTTCTTCGATCGTCCTCTTGGCTTTGGCCGACAACCTGGCCGGATCGGACGTCAGCCAGAGCACGACATGCGTGTCGAGCAGAATCACGCCAGATCACCCCACTCTTCCAAGGTGAGTGCCGGTGAAACGATGTCGCCAACAATCGTGACCTTCCCCCGAAGAAACCCGAACAAATCATCGCTTTTTGTCTCGACCGGCACCAGCTTCGCCACCGGCTTGCCGTGTTTGGTGATCACTACCGTCACGCGCTTGGCCTGCACCTCGTCCATGACTGCAAGACAATTCGCTTTGAAGGCGCCCGCTGCCATCTTCTTCATCCCACGCTCCTTTACGACTATAGTCATTATACCATGGTCATATCTCCAATGCACTCCTTGCGTCAGTTCCCGCTTCCCCGTCTCTGCCGTCCTGACCGGAGCGAAGGCTCTTCACCTCACCGGAGGCCCGGCGAACGTTTTGGCGACACTTAATTTGCGCGCAACGTACCTCTAAGGCATACTCGCTTTCTGCGCCATCGGCTTGCGTTTGGACACTCTTTGATGGATCGCGTCACCGGGAGCTCATTTTTCATGACCATCTCTGAATCCTTTCGAACACGCGGGAATCTGCATTCCCGCGCCGTGGAATTCCTGCGCGTTGCCGCTTGCTGCATCCTCGCGACACAGCTCGCCGCCGCCCCGGCTGCTTTCGCCGCGAACGACAAGGCCTCTTCCACGCCAGCAGCCGCGACTCCCACAAGCGATCCCGTCCTCAAAGCCATGCAGGCGGAACTTGCCCGCGCCACCACCGAACTTGGAAAGACGGAGCAAGCGCCCTATTTTCTCTCTTACACCGTGTACGACCAGGATTT
>JBGQCW010000009.1:0-15101 GCA_041495565.1 Candidatus Acidiferrum sp. | reverse complement strand
TCTTTTGCAAAAACACCCGGGGGTGGGGGTATCCCCCCTGCCGACTCCGCACAGATCCGACGGATCGTCCGAACCCCGAGGGCCACGTTCTCGTATCCTCCTGTGGAGACAACACATGCGCCGTCGGCAAATTTTCACCGGTGTTTTCATGGCTCTGAAAAAGCAAATGGGCCGCGCTGGCGGCCCGTGGAGTTCCTGATGCGTTCCAATCCAAATTCTATTCTGTTTCAGTCCTATCCATGCTCTCGTTCTCTGTTCCCTGTATTCTCCTTTCTCTGGGCCTTCCGTGCTCTCTGTGTTAAATCTTTTTCCTCACTGCGCCGGATTCTGCCGCGCCTCCCACTCCTGGCTCAGCCGCCGAACCGTCTCGCGCAAACGTACCGCCAGCGCTGCGATCGTTTCCACGCGCTGCCGTCCGCCGTGCGGAAGTTTGCCGTCATCTTTTCGGCGAATTTCCGCGAGCAGCAGTTCCGCGTTCCCCAGGATCCCCGTCAGCGGGTTGTTCAATTCGTGGCGGAGCACTTCTCCAAAATCTTCTTTCCCCTCTTCGACATGACCGGCCGCGCCTTCTATCAAGTTCTGCGCGTGGCGCAATCGCCGTTGAATCAAGCCGAGCACCACCGGCAAGCAGCCCGTATCTCGCGCAACGTAATCGGCGGCGCCGGCGGCGATCAAGGTCGAAAGCTCGGTGCGCCGCTCCGCCGTCCCGATCACAACTACCGGCGCATAGGCCGCCAGCGAAGTCACCATCGCGTCCAGCTGCGGCACGATCCCCCGCGCTTCGGTTTTCGCCGCGACCGATGCTTCCTCGAGCAGTATCACGGCGGGCGCTTCTTCTTCGAGGATTCGCCGTGCCCCTTCAAGATTGCTCACCGCGGCTACGCGCAGCCCCGCAATGGTATCCTCAAACTCACGGCGTGCCGCCGTACACAGCGCGGCATCATCGCTCACCAGCAAAATAGTCTGTTCCCGGTTTGACATGGCCTCATCCATTCCTTGCCGCTTTTTTTCTTGCTTCTACCGGCATCGGTGCTTCGCGTTGGACTTTGCTTTCCAGGACGCGGTACACCTTCGCCGTCAGCTCTTCCACGCGAAACGGCTTGGCAACGTGCGGCAGTTGGTTGCGCTCCAGAAATTCCCGCGTTTGCGCGCCGATAATGTCCCCGGTCACGAAAAGAAATCGCTCGCGCAACGGATTTCCCGCGCGCACCAGGGAGTTATAGAAATGCTGCCCGTCCAGTCCCGGCATCTTCATGTCGCAGATGACCAAGTCGTAGGTCTCGCGTCCCGCGCGGTTGAGCGCTTCGCGCCCATCCAGCAGCACATCCACATGGAATCCTTCGTCTTCAAGGACGTCGGCGATCAGCCGGGCCACGGTGGGCTCATCCTCCACCACCAGCACGCGGCTGCCTTTTCCACTTGCGGCCCTGACCGCGAGTCGGTCCTCGCGTTCCTTCCTTCGCACGGTTGCAAGCATCGTGCCTTTCCTGTCCTTTTGAGCTGCGGTTCCCGTCTCCTCTGGAAGACGCCCCGCCGCCGCAGGCAGCTCGATCTGGAATACGGCGCCGCCCTCCGGCGGGTTCAAGACACGCACCTGTCCGCCATGTTCGCGCACCACGCTCAGCACGATGGCCAGCCCAAGCCCTGTTCCAACGCCTGCGGGTTTGGTCGTAAAAAATGGATCGAAGATCCTCGCCAATATCGCCGGCGGGACTCCCGGGCCGTCGTCCTGGACTTCCAGCAGCATCCGCTGTTCTCCGATTCTCTTGGTCCGCACGCGGATCGTTCCGCCCCGGCCCTGCTGTTCGATGGCTTGCCGCGAATTGCCCACCAGATTCATCAACACCTGCTGCAATTGCCCGGGGTCGCCATGCACGGCCGGGAGGGCCGGATCCAGGTCGGCCTCCACGCGGATTTTTTCCGCTTCCAGGCTGAACCGCTGGAGTTCCATCGTTTGCAGCACGATTTGATTCAGAGACACCGCGCGCCGCTCCGGCAGTGTTTCGCGGGCGTTCAACAGCAGTTGCCGGAGGATGCTGCTCGCGCGCTCCGCCTCCTGGAGAATCTGACGCGCTTCTTCCGTGCGCCCGGTGCCCTGCTGACGCGAGAGCAGGCGCTGCGCGTAACCCAGGATGCTCGTCAGCGGATTGCTCAATTCATGCGCGACGCCGCTCACCATCTGCCCGAGTGCCGCGAGCTTTTCCGTCTGCAACAGTTTCGATTGAAAGACCCGCAGCGCGGTCAGGTCGCGGTAAATCTCGACTCGTCCCAGCCTGCGCCCACCCGCATCCAGCACCGGCCGCGAGGCCCTCTCCAAGATACGCGGCGCAGGGCGCGCCATCTGCAGTTCTTCGCGCACGCCTCCATCCATTCCTCGCGCCAGCTCCCGCCATTGTTCCGCGAACCGTTCCGGCGCCGCCGCCGCCTCTGCCAGCCTTTCGATCAATCCTTCCAGCGATTTGATCTTTCCGGATTCCGCCGGGCCGAGCCCCACGATTTGTTCGAACCTGGTGTTCATCGCGCGCACGTTTTCGTGCGCATCGAACAGCACCACTCCTTCTTCCATCCATTCCAGTACGCTCTGCAGTTCGGTTTCGGCGCGTTCCGCCTGGCGCGCGGCTTCGTGAGCTGCCAGGGGTTCCAGCAGAATTGTCAGGCCTCTGCCCGATGCAGGCCCGGCTATGCGTAGGCGTACGCCGATCCCATTGTCCAGCTCGGCTTGTGGAGAATCCTCTCCTGCGGCGCGCAATCCCAGCCTCCGGTCGAGCGTCTCCCGCAACCATGCCTGGATGCGTTCCCGGTCTCGCATGTGGAATAAGTCCGAAAATCTCTCGCGGGCTCGCAGGCTGGCCGGGCGTTTTCCTTCTCCGCTGGAAGCCTGGCCGGTCAGCTCCCTCGCGCCGCGGCTCGACGCGACCCTTCTCCCGGCGGCGTCAAGAAGAATCAGTGCTTCGTCGCTGGAATCCAGCAGTGCGCGCCGCCATTCGGCTTCCCGTGTTTCTTCCTCATTTCGTTTTCTCCGGCCGAGTTCGGCTGCCGCCAGCGCTGCGCGCAACTCAAGTCGTTCGAGCGTGGCTAGGGAGATGGCTCCCCGTGGCAGTCCTGCTACCAGCGTGCCGAGAAGCTGCCCATCCTCTTCCAGAGGATAAGCCACGATTCTTGCCACGGATTCCTTCGCTGCGGAAACGTTGGGCTCGCCTCCGGTCACTTGCCGCGATTCCAGCGCGCGCCGCCAAATGCCCGCCAGCGGTTCGCTCTCGACCGCGCGCGTCCACGACTCGTCTCCACTCCTCCAGTGAAACTCGATCTCCGCTTTCTTGCCGGACTGCCCTGCTTGCTCCACTAGCGCGCCGATCATCGCAAACGCCGCGCCGACGCCTTGTTCTCTCATCCCCTTGTCCGTGCAGCTATCGGCTAGCTTCGCGAGCATCAACCCTGCCGGAATCTTGCTGCTCCCTGCCGCGAGAATATTTCGAGCGGCGTCGAGGTCTGCGTTCCGAATTCGGGCGAGGCTCTGCTCCTCTTCAAGCCCGATCGCCAGTGCAAGCTCTGCTGCTATCGATTGCATCTGTTCCAACGGCATCAAGGGCTGTTTTCCCCGGGTTCCCACGAGAATTACTCCCTTTAACTGTCCTTTGCTCTCAATCGGAATCCATGTCGCACGGCGCAGTTCAACGAGGGGCCCGATCATCGGCTGGCCGGGGACAGCCTCCAAATCTTGCTCGACGCTTTTTCCTGCGAACAGGGATTCCTCCGGCAGGGGCGGCTCCACCGAGAGACTTGCCCACTCCGCGGGCATCTCGCCGTTCTCACGATCCCACACCAACCCCTGGAATCCACCCGGCGCTTCCTTCTGCAAGTTCAAACCGGGTCGCGCCTCCAACCACACCCCGATGCGGTCCGCGTTCCCCTCTTTTCCGAGGGCTTTCAGGGCTTCCTTCAAGAGCTCTTCGCGTGAAGCACCCGCCAAGGCTGCGCGCGCCACTCCCCGCTCGCCCAGTGCTGCCTCTGTCCGCTTTCCCCAGATCTTCATCCCGTCGCCTTGCGCCCCTTCCACCGTCCTGCGCCCCCGAACTACACGGGCAGCGGGATGCTGGCGAGAAGCTTCCGCAATGGCTCTTGCATCAGGGTGCCCATCAGGAAATGTCAAATGAGCCCAATGAATCAATCACTTAGACGGGACGGAACGCTGGATTGAGCGGTTCCGAATTCCATGTCGAAACTGTGGCGGGAGTTCTTCCCAGAGTGAACCAGAAAGGGCGGGTGGCATTCGAAGGAGTGCAAAAGTTCGAGAGTGCAAGATCTTACGAAGAGAAAACTTTGGAGGACTGGGCCGGGTGGCAGAGCACCGTGTTAAAGTGTGGGCAGTGCTCCGGTGATGAAGAAATAGATTCTTGAATTCCTCTGCCTTACTGCTCCGCGTGTTCCACGTTATATTGCTTCAGCTTGCGGTAAAGCGTGGTCTTTCCGATTCCCAGCATGCGGGCCGCGGCCAGCTTGTCGCCGCTTGTTTCGCGCAACGTACGGAGAATGGCGCGCCGCTCCAATTCCTCCAGCGGCAAAATCTCGTCCCTTTCCGGTGCGCGTTCGCTCGTCGGATACTGCAGGTTCGAAGGTAGATCCGCCACATGCAGGATCGGCCCCGAACCCAGCGCGACGGCTCGCTCGATGGCGTTTTCCAGCTCGCGCACGTTTCCCGGCCAGTCATAGGCGATCAGACGCCGCATGGCATCTTCGGAAATGGTCCGCACGGGCCCCTGGGAGTCCGAAAATTTCTCGAGAAAGGCGGTGACCAGAAGCGGGATGTCGCTTTTGCGGTCCCGCAGCGGCGGCAGCTTGACCTGCACGACATTCAGCCGGAAATAGAGGTCCTGACGGAAAGTTCCGGCGCGGATCGCGGAATCCAGATCCCGGTTGGTCGCCGCGATGATGCGCACGTTGATCTGCCGGCGCTCCGTCGAGCCGACGGGCTTGACCTCCCGCTCCTGCAGCGCCCGCAACAGCTTGGCCTGCAAATCCACGGGCATGTCCCCGATCTCATCGAGAAAGAGCGTGCCTCCCTGCGCCGCTTCCAGCAAACCCTGCTTCGACTGCACGGCCCCCGTGAATGCGCCTTTCACGTAACCGAACAATTCGGACTCGATGAGCGTGGGCACCAGAGCCGAGCAGTCCACCGGGGCGAAGGGCCGATCCTTGCGCGGACCGGAAAAATGAATACTGCGCGCCACCAGTTCTTTGCCGGTTCCGCTCTCCCCCAGAATCAAGACCGGGTACTGGTGCTGGCTCACCTTTTCCATCAGCTTGTAAACGCGCTGCATCTTCATCGAAACGCCGATCAGCCCGCCGAATCCCGGCCGGGTACGCAACTGTTCCCGCAACAGCGTATTCTCCTGCTGCAGTTCGACGGCGCGCGCCACGCGTTCAAGCCTCGATCGCAGCTCTTCAATCCGAAACGGTTTCGTGACATAGTCGACCGCTCCCATCCGCGTGACCTCCACGGCCGATTCGATCGTTCCATACTGCGTCAACACCACTACCGTCACCTGTGGATACATATCGTGAACCTGCTTCAGCAGCTCCACCCCGTTTGCCTGTGGCAGCTTCAAATCCGTCAACAGAATATCGACCGCCGAATGTTCGAGGATCTCCAGTGCTTCTTCTGCTGTAGCCACGCCGATGGCTTTCATCCCGCACTGCTCGGCCACCTCGGCACACGTCTCGCGAATCGTTTGCTCATCATCCACAATGAGAAGGTGCATCGGCGCGAGTTCGCGACGCACTGCCGCTTGTTCAGTCATGATAGGCATCCTGGAATTCACTGGCTTCCTGTTTTACTTGCAGCTCAGGTTCCATTTAAGGAAATCTCCCCGGCGCATTCATAAATCAATACATTAGCTCTGATAGTACCTTCTGGCAAGTGCCAGTTTGGGACCAGTTCCCACTCTTCCCTCCCTATCCGTTCCAATTCGGGAAATGATGGCACGGAACTCCTCCCAACAGGCTCGCCACAAAAACGAAGCGGACTCCTCGAGACTTTCTCGAGGAGTCCGCTACTTTGAGCTCGTCTGGTTTTGCGTTCCGCTCACTCGTCAGGAATAACGAGCCACTCCCGGCGAGGACTCCCTTCGGCTACGGCTTGGCCTTCTTTTTGGGCGGCGTAGCTGGCGTTTTTGCCTTCTCTTTTTCCCCACCGCCCCGGCTGAGCAGCGTCAGGGCATCTTTCGCACTGAAGGGGAAGCGGCGAACGGACTGTTCGCCAGTGGTGCTGAGGGTAACGTCGACACGGCGGTTGTTGGCCAGGCGCACGGTGAGCAGGTTTTTCAGGATCTTCTGCTTTTCCGCGGCGCTCAGGTCCGTATCCGCCTCGATCAGTTTTTGGACTTCGTCGGAGGTCATGTTCTTTTCGAAGCCAAACGCCTTTGTCTCAATGTGGCCGGCAGGCACACCTTTTTCAACGAGGTAGCTCTTGGTACGCTCCACGCGGCGTTCGGACAGTTTCACGTTGTAGTCTTTGGCACCGCGAATGTCAGCGTGGCCCTCAAGAATCAGATGGGCGTCCGGTCTGTACTTCAGATACTGCTGGAAGTCGCTCGCCAGCGTATCGAGTGTTGCAGCCTGGCTTTCCGCCAAACCGCCGTTGGGTTTCGCGACTGTCGGTTGCGCCGTCGGGAAGTAGATGCTGTGCAGCGCCAGCTTGGCTTCCAATTGCTTGATCTGCGGAGGCTCCTTCACCTCGACATTGCCCGAGGCATCGGCGACGCCGCCGCGTCCGTCGCTCACCGCGCACTTCACGGTGTAGCTTCCCGGTTGCAGACCGGTCGAGTCGAACTGCACGTTCGAACCGCTCCCGATGATCTGTCCGCCGCTGGCCGTATAGCTGTACGTGAGAAGGTCGTTGTCCGGGTCGCTTCCGTTGCAGGTGATGCCCGTGCGCTCACCCGGCAGAATCGGGCTGCGCTCCACCGACAGAGATGCCGTCGGCGGACGGTTGGGCTTCTCTTCTACTTTGATATCCGCAGCGCAGGAGGCCGTAGCGCCTTTGCCGTCGTCCACCTTCACGTTCACGGTGTACGAGCCAGCGGCCACGCCCGTCGAGCTCCAGCGCCCATCCGCGCCCGTGCCTTCCACCGTCCCGCCCGTGGCTGTGTAGCTGTACGTCAACGAATCATTGTCCGGATCACTGGCGTTCACGTGTACCGCCACGCCGTCGCCCGAACCCGCAAACACCGACGCGGGGTTTACCGAACAAGCCGCCACCGGCGGGTGATTTGGGGGAGGAAGCGGATTCGGAAACCCGAAGCGAAGCACGACTCCCGTCGCTGCGCGGAAATTGTTCTGCCGTCCACTGGCGCCCAAGGGCAATCCCGAGTGCGTGGTCATCAAGTAATCCAGTTGCGCGAAACGCCATGCGAGGTTCTTCGTCAAGACGATGTCCAGGCCGCCGCCCGTGGCCACCGCGAATGCGTTCTGGCCATTCACTCCCGCCAGTTCGACCCCCGCACGAGAGCCTCCCGCAAGGAATTCGGCAAAAGGAACGAAGTGGTCAAACTTCCGCAAGTTCAGCCGCGGGCCGAACAGGTAGCTGACGAGACTGCCCGTAAGCTCCGCATTAGTGCCCGTGAGCGGAAAGAGACTGCGGTTAAACTGATAGCCTGCCACTTCCCCTGTCAGCCCCAGCCACTTGGAGAAGTTGTAGGTGAACGATCCCGAACTGCCGTGGGTGTTGAAATTCGCGAATGGCTGGCCAGGAGAAAAATTAATGTAGTCATACGCGGTAGCGAATTCGTACTTCGGCACAAGTCTGCCCGGTGGAAGCGCATCCTTCGCGGCGCCGGCTGGTCCCGGAAACGGTGTTGGCCGCGGCGTCGCCGGCAACGCAAATATGCCCTTTACTGGCACAACGGTGCTGCTGGCTGCCGCCTTGCTCGTCGCGGCGCTCTTCTCCGCGGACGTGCCGGCCCCATTGCTCCCGTCGCCGGTCGCGCTGCTCTTCTGCTGTGCAACCAGCGGCAAAGCCAAAAACGCACTCATCGCCAATACTAGGAACGACTTGCGCATCTCAATTTCCTCCCTCAGTTAACTCTTCCCAATCCTGCTTGATACACGCCCACCTTTGCACTGCCCGACGCTTCCGGCGGACTCCCTTGGACGCCTCGCGGCTCTTCAACTCGTTACTTCGAGCCACCGCAGGTACCTTTTCCCACACTTATTTCTGGGCCCGGAAAATTCTCAAGAAGCAACAGAGCGCGGTGCAGCAAGGTTATTCCACAATTCGCTTCTTCTGCAACTGTTTCCTTCCTCCTCTGTTTTCTTCTTTTCTTGCTTCCCTACCTGATTGGCACCGAACCGTTGCGCGGCCTTGAGCTCATAGCTTTCTCGCGGCATAGGTGCTGACGCCGTAGGTTTTCCGCAGGATTTGTGCGGTCTCGATGGCCGGCCAGAGCATTCTGTCGACTACCGATGCCGGCGAATACGCAGCGTACTTCAGTGCAGCCGCAATGCCGGGCCGTAGATGATGGATTCGCCGGAACTCCTTGCTCGTGAGAGGCACATCCCGGTAGCCGTACTTCTTACCCAGGAGCCGCGCCCGGACCATGAACGCCAGCCAATTGTTCGGCGCCAGTTTGTATATGCCTCGTCCATTATCTTCCTTGTCCAGCGCGAATCCCGTCTTCTGCAGGTACTCCCGTACCGTTTCCCGGGTGAAGAAATAGAGGTGCCGCGGAATGTCCTCGCAGAAGAGATGCCGGGAAGCGACGCTGCAAAAATTCGGAACCAGAAATACGAACAGTCCACCCTTCTTGACCACCTGCGAAGCTTTTCGGAAGTACGCCATGGGGTCATGCACGTGCTCGAGAACCGCCCAGGCCGTGACCGCGTCGTACGTTGGTTCGTTCACCGGGATGTCCTGGAATTCCTGCGTGTACACGCGGAAATCCGTAATTCTTTGCGACGATTCTGAAATCTCCACTCCCTCTACTTCCCATCCGCGCGCGGCCATGAAGCGCGGGAAATCCCCGTTGGCGCAACCCACATCCAACAACTTCCTGCGCGCACTGCCGTGTTCCAACTCCTTCAGGTAACTCGCTTCTCTCGTGAAACGCCGCGTCAGATAGCGGCCGTGGCTTGCCGTTGGGGGACCCTGGTAATACTCCGGTGGATAGTATTTCTGTATCTCCGATCTGGCCGGCCTCGGATTCACGAACCCCAGTCCACACCGATCGCATTCCACCACCGTGAAAAACTCCTCCCGAAAGAAGCGCCGGTCCGGCATCTCGTACACCATCGTGTGCCGTTCGCAACCGCACAAGTTGCAGGCGACCGTCTCCAAGCGCGTTCCTCCTCCGGACTCCCACTCCTCGCAACCGATTGGCTATTTCCAGTTTCCTCAAGAAGCCCATGCAACTCAATCCCGAAAGCAAAAATAGGTTGGACTTACCAGAGTGGCTCAATAACAAAAAATAGCAGAACGGCATTGGCGGCGAGCGGACCAGCCAATGGATTTCCCGCGAAATTTAGCGCACTTTGTCTGCCGGGCTGACTCGCCGCTTGGCTTTCAGCAGCACGTCAATGGAATCCGGCCGCCCATTCCAGAAATCGAGCCGGATGCGGCCGTCCAAAAGTTGCGTGACAGTCGCGGGAATCGCGCTGGCGGTCAAGTGCCATCCCGCAGGGAGAACAACGGCATTGCGCGGCCTGCCCAGGCTTCGGTCAAAGACCAGTTCATCTCCGTCCAAGCGGTAGCTAGCGGGGGCGGTATAAGTCTCGGAGATTCGCAAGCGAATCGACTGGCCTTTTTTCACCGGTGGAAATGGAATCACCACCACTTGCGCTTCCGGGCCCACGGGCTCGCCGGCGTCGATTTTTGCGGCGGCGAGTTCGGCACCGGTCATCAGCCGCGTCGGAAGTTTTTCGCCGGTGTCGAGAACATACGCCGATGGACCGGAAACGGTGCTGCCTTCGCGAACGACGTTGAGATACTGGTCGACGCCCGGGCGTGACTCCGTGTAGTCGTGATACAAGCTGAACGCGTGCGTCTCCGGTTGCTGAAGATAGTAAACGATATCGCGATCCTGATGCGCGCGTTCGGAGAGCCGCTGTCGCTCGGTTTCTCCTTGGAAGGGCGCTTCCCAACTGCGCGTTTGCGTCAGTGGATGAGGCGCGGCGGACGGCCCGGCTTGGGTGCCCGGCTTCGCGCGTAGTAACAAAGGCGCTTCAGCGGCGCCGGGATTCAGGAAGCTGATGGTGATGCGGCCATCCGGCTCTGACAAGACTTGCGACGGGACGTTGCAGCCCACCAGCTCGTATCCTTTCGGCAGGACCACGCTGTTGCGTTGAATGCCCAGCCCGCGGTTGAAGACGATGGCGTCGCCCTCGCGGTAGTAGCTTTTCGCATCCTTGTACGTTTTGACGATGAGGATGCGGCCCTGTCCTTCCGGCGGAACGGGACGCGCGAGTTGGACCTTGATGTAGCTGCCGGAGGGATCGGCGCCGGCCATCAACGGATCCTTGCGGGCCTCCGCGCCACTGACGACTTCGAAGCGCAGGGGTTCGCCGGTCATGGCGTCGTAAACGGCTTCGTCGCTCGCGGTGCTGCCCTGGCGGATGGGATTGAAGAACACCTTGGCGCCGGTGGTCGTTGCGGTCACTTCATAAAAAATCTTGAAGCTCGCGGTCTCGGGCGCGAGCAATTCGTAGCGCGTGTACTCGTCGGCTTCCGTTTGCTGCGCGGCGGGAGGGGCCGAAGTTGCGGCGGGTTGTTGAGCGCGCAGAGCTACACCGCAGAGAACGATCGCGAGAACTGCGAATTCAGGTGCAGATGGCTTGGACATGCAGGCTCTCTCCAGCGGCGGTAAGAAATCCGCATTCAGCCCCAGCATGATCTCCGATCCAGGCAGCCGAGTAAATGGACAGAATTCTGCACTGGGCCAAGCCGCGATCCTTGCACGACTCGACGCGGATAGGGCGCCCGCGTGCGCGAACTCACGGAGAGTTGCAAGGATGGTATTCTTCCGGCGATGGTTGCGACGTGCCCCATCCGTTTGCAACACGAGTAGGGTTTTTCTCGTGGCTCTTTCCTGCGCTACAATTCTCTTGCTATGAACTCGATCACCACTCTCGACAACAACTGGATGGGCCACCCGCGCTCCATCGCTGCTGCCCTTCTCGAATCCGACGGCCACCGCGCCATCGTGGACCCGGGCCCAGGCTCGACGCTCGAAACCCTTCGTCAGCAGCTTCAAGCTCACGGCCTCTCCGTGCGCGATCTCGACGCCATTCTTCTCACTCACATCCACCTGGATCACGCCGGGGCCAGCGGCGCGCTCGTTCGTGACAATCCCCGGCTCCCCGTCTACGTTCATAAAAATGGCGCGCCTCACATGGCCGATCCGTCCAAACTGCTGGCCAGCGCGCAGCGCCTCTGGCCCAACGAGTTGCAGCTTCTCTTTGGCGAAACACTTCCGGTCCCGGCGGAAAATCTTCACATCCTTGAAGGCGGCGAAACTCTCACGCTCGGCTCGCGCAAACTCGAAGTTGTCTACACTCCCGGCCACGCCTCGCACCACGTCAGCTACTTCGACCATAAAGATGGCGTCGCCTTCGTCGGGGATACCACCGGTGTCCGCATCGAGGGTCAGTCGTACGTGATGCCGGCCACTCCGCCGCCGGACATCGATCTCGGCATTTGGAACACGTCCTTGGCGGCGATCCTCGAACGCAATCCTTCGCGCCTGTATCTCACGCACTTTGGGTTTTCCGAAAATCCCGCCGAGCACATTTTGCTGTTCCGCGAGCGTCTCCACAAGTGGGCCGCGCTTGCTGAGGAGATTATCCGCTCCTCTTCGAGCGATTCCGCAGCGATGGATTCCTTCATGTCCGCCACGCGCGCGGAAATCGCCCAGCACCTCCCCACCGGCGAGGTCGAGCACTATGTCTTCAGCGCCGGCCTCAATCTCTCCTTCCTAGGACTCGCCCGTTATCTCCGCAAGCGCGCCACCGCCGCATCCTAGAAATCTCGGCAGATTCTTTGCGTTTCCTATGGAGGGTTTGAAAAGACAGAGTCCCGCAGCCGCCGCGCGCATGGCGAAAGGAACGCTGCGCAGCCTTTCGCCGCGATGGTTCAAGTGGTGTGGGGAAACTTCCTACGCGGGCGTTCCCGAGGAAGACACTTCTGCTGCTCCCGCAGCAGGTTCGGCGGCTGGCGCGGCTGGTGCGGCCAGCGCCTCCAGCCGCGCCGAAAGCGCTTCGACCAAGAGAGCGACGAGTTTGTTTGCGCCGGTGCCGTCGGGATCCTTGTCCGGGTTGTACTGGGCGACGTCCAGGCCGAGCAGGTTTTTGTGCTTTGCGAATTCCACGAAGGCGGCACGAACTTCTTCAAAGCGCAGGCCGCCGCTGCCGGGCACATTGACGGCGGGGAAATCTTCCTGCGCGATCACATCGGTATCGAGATGCAGGACAAATTCGCGAGCGTCAGCGTGAACCTGCGTTAGAGCATCGTGCGCCGCTTTGCTGGCGCCCTTGAATTGAATGTCCGCGGCGTCCATATGCCGCATCGGCGACTTGCCGAGGAACTCCTGCTCCGGCGGATCGATTCTTTCGAGCCCAAAGAGCGTCACATCCGGCTCGCGCACGAGAGGCGCATCGCTCCAGAAGCGCACCAGCTCCGGCGCGCCCTTGCCGATGATGTGGGCCACAACCATGCCGTCGATGCGACCCGATGGAGTAGAAGCGGGAGTATTCAAATCGGCGTCGCGGTCGAACCACAGCAGATTCACGTGCTTGTAGTAGCGCCGCGCGCCGGTCAATAGACCGATCACCTGCGCGCAATCGCCGCCCAGCACGAGCACCAGCGCGCCGCTCTTCATGGCGAGTTCCGCGCGCGTTTTCAGATCGTTCAGGCCGGCGACGATTTCGGTGAGATTGCGGGCGCGCCGGTGTTCGTCGTCGTCCGCGAAGAGGCGCGGAGCGCAGTCGCCGTAGTCCACGACTTCATAGCCGGCGGACTGCAACTTTTCGGCAAGACCGGCGGCGCGCAGTGCCGCGGGAGCCTTCTCGCTTCCCGCGGAAAATGCCGCGGCGCTCGACGGCGCGCCTATCAAGGCAATCTTCTTCGGCTGACGGACGATTTTGACCGCCAAGGTCTGACTCCTTGTGTTGTATTTCCCGTGTACGCGCCAGGCCACTGATGAGCGGACGATCTAACAAACGTCCCCTCAATTTACCCCGGACAGATACAACTCCCAGTGCCCGACACTGCGAACTACAAACTCGTTAACGGCGTGGCGCAGAGGCGATGGTCGCCAATTCCGGCGGCAGCGTGAAGCGCACATCTTCATCGATCAAATCGAGATCGCGCTGATCCGTGAAGCCGAACTCCGCGAGCCGCTCGCTGACCTGCTCGACGAGAACTTCGGGAGCGGACGCGCCCGCGGTCAAGCCGACGCGCGCAACGCCTTCGAGCCACTTCACGTCGATGTCCTTGGCCGAGTCGATCAGTTGCGCTTTGACGCCGCTGCGCTGCGCAACTTCCACCAAGCGGTTGGAATTGGAGCTGTTCGGCGAGCCGACCACCAGAATCAGGTCCACGTCCTTGGCGACTTGCTCGACGGCTTCCTGCCGGTTTTGCGTGGCGTAGCAAATGTCGTCGCTGGCAGGACCCTGGATGGCCGGGAACTTCTGGCGCAGCCGCGCCACGATTTCCTGGGTGTCGTAGAGACTCAGGGTGGTTTGCGTGAGGAACGAGAGTTTTCCAGGATCATCGACTTCGAGCGCATCCACCGCGGCGACGGAGTCCACGACGATGGTGCGGTCGGGCGCTTCGCCGGAGGTGCCGACGATCTCCTGATGGTCTCGATGACCGATCAGGATGATGGTGCGCTTTTCGCGGGCAAACTTCAGGGCTTCCAGATGAACTTTGGTCACCAGCGGGCAGGTGGCGTCAATCACTTTCAATGCGCGGGACTTGGCTTCGTCGCGGACCGTCGGCGGAACACCGTGAGCGCTGAAAACCAACACGGCGCCATGCGGCACTTCCTCGATGGCTTCGACGAAAATCGCGCCGCGCCGGCGCAACTGCTGCACCACGTAGGTGTTATGGACGATCTCGTGGTGCACGTAGACCGGCGCGCCGTAGGCTTCCAGAGCAAGCTCCACGATATCCACCGCGCGCACGACGCCCGCGCAGAAGCCCCGCGGCCTTACCCTCAACAATACCTTTCCATTCGTTGCAGTCGGCATCGTCATCCTAAATAGTTAATTCTTGAAGACTCTATCATACCTTACGCCGCGGCCTGCCTGCAGCCCGTTTCCTTGTTTAGCATACCCAGGATGAGCGTATGGCCAAATTGGTGCTCGATGAGCTAGTGAGTTGCACTTAGAATGCAGCCCGTATGGCGGAAGAAATGATGGTTACGCCGGTAACGCTGGAAGGGCGGCGCATGCGGCTGGAGCCGTTGGCCAAGGCACATCTGGCGGGGCTGGCTCAGGTTGGTCTTGACGAGGAATTGTGGCGGTGGATTCCCACGCCGGTGCGAACGCCGGAAGAAATGGCCGCGTACGTCGAGACGGCGCTCCAGGAACACGAACGGGGCGTGTCTTTGCCGTTTGCCATTCTTGAGGGGGCCACGGGCCGGGCGATCGGGAGCACCCGCTATGGCAACATCGAACGCACGCATCATCGCGTGGAGATTGGGTGGACGTGGGTGGCGCGCAACTGGCAGCGCACGGCGGTGAATACCGAGGCCAAGTACCTTTTGCTCCGGCATGCTTTCGAAACGCTCGGCTGCATGCGAGTGGAAGTCAAAACGGATTCGCGGAACGAGCGCTCGCGAACAGCCATCCTGCGCATCGGGGCGAGAGAAGAGGGCATCTTTCGAAACCACATGATCACGTCGAGCGGACGCATCCGCCATACGGTCTATTTCAGCATCGTCGAATCCGAATGGCCCGCGGTGAAAACGCGGCTCGAATCCATCTTGAATTCCCCCGAACGCTAGCGCGGCACCGGCGAGCATGCTGCCATGCCTCTTGCGCAACGGCGGGCCTTTTGCCCCGCGTTCCACAGACTTCAACTAAGGTAAGATTCGAGACAGATACCAGGT
>JBGQCW010000008.1:0-15337 GCA_041495565.1 Candidatus Acidiferrum sp. | reverse complement strand
GTTTTCGTTCGCGCCGGTGAAAGCTCCCTTCATGTAACCGAAAAGCTCGGACTCCAGGAGGGTCTCCGGGAACGCGCCGCAGTTGATGGTGATAAAAGGGGCCTGAGCCCGAGCGCTGTTCTCATGAATGGCACGGGCAACCAGCTCTTTGCCGGTCCCGCTTTCGCCGGTGATGAGCACGCGGCTCGACTGCGGAGCGACGGTTTGGATCATGTCGAAGATGGCGCGCATGTTCGGGCTCTGTCCGATGATATTGTCGAGGCCGGTGAGCCGCCGAAGTTCACGCCGCAGATATCCGGCTTCTTTCTTCCATTTCAGGCTCTCCGACACTTCATGCACCGCGAGGCGCAATTGATCGACTAACGAATCTCCTTTGACAACGTACCGGTCGGCGCCGGAATTGAGTGCCGCGATAGCCGTATCCAGGGCCGGCAGTGCTGTCATTAGCAGGAAGAACGATCCCGGTGCGATTTCCTTGGCGAATTTAAGGAGATCCACTCCGCTCTCCCCAGGCATGCGGACATCCGAAATGATGATGTCGAAGATCTGCGATTCAAGCTTGCGTTTCGCGGCCTCCACGCTGTGCACCACTTCAACCCGGTGACCTTCCTTGCGGAAGGTGATCTCCAGCAGCTCCCCGATCGATTTCTCATCGTCGACAACGAGAATATGCGGCATCTCGCGTGCCGTTTCCTTGATTGCGGCTTTTGTTCCCTGCATAACGCCTCACGCAACTCGCGGCAACTCGACGATAAACTCCGCACCGCGGTCTTTCTCTGAAATAACGCTGATCCTTCCACTGTGTGCCTGCACGATCTGGTAGACAATGGAGAGACCCAAACCTGTGCCGCCTTTGAAACTGGATTGAAGAGGCTCAAAAATCTTGGCCCTCTGCTTCGCGTCCAGGCCGATCCCCGTGTCCCGGAAGGCGATGCGCAGCCAGAACGGTTGTTGGTCGAGCTTTACGGTGAGAGTACCGCCGTCCGGCATGGCGCGCAGGGCGTTATCACAGAGATTCCAGAAGACCTGCTTGATTTTATTGGCATCCACCCGCGCCAGCAATTCGTGACCATTGAATGCGCGAACAATCTGATACTTCGCGCCGATCTCGGGTTTCTTCTCCATTAGCGTCAACGTTTCGTCGAGGAGACTCCGCACGTCGGCTTGCTGAAACTCGTAACTCTTCTCCCTCGAATAGTTGAGGAAATCGGTGATGATGCTGTTCAGCCGCTCCGATTCCCTGCTGACAATGTTGACCAGACGCTTCTCGTCTTCTTCAAGCGGCACGAGGCGCGCCAGCTCCTTGACCGCGCCGGCCATGGCCGTGAGGGGCTGTCGAATTTCGTGGGCGATGGCGGCGGACAGACGCCCCAGGGCGGCCATGCGCTCCTTTGTCGCAACTTCCTGCTCCAGACGGCGCAGATCGGTGAGATCTTGAAAGTTGAAAACATAACCGCTGCGCTGTGCATCTCGCGAACGAAGAGGAGAGATACTGATGCCCAGATACCTCTGTTCGCCGGTTGGAGTGCGGAAATCAATCTCTTTTCGGAGCGAAAGCCTTTCCGCATTCGCATAGTGGCCGGGGAGCCAGAAGTCATCGCTCACCTCCTGCAGCTTCTTGCCCTGGATATCGGCGAAGCGCAGTCCGAGAATTTCTTCGCCCGTGCGGTTCAACAGCAGAATGCGCCCGCCAAGGTCCGTCGTCAGCAGTCCTCCACGCATCGAGTGAATGATATCTTCGGTAAATTCCTGCAGACTCAGGAGCTCCTCTCGCTTCTGCTCCAATTCCACGCCCTTGCGGCGGAGCGATTGAGCGAGGAGACTGGCCAGGTAGGCGACCGCAAGAAAGCCTAAAAGGTTCATGACCAGCCAGGTGCGCAGGCTCTCGGGCGTCGGCACGAGGGTGTAGGTATGGGGAATCCTCTCCGTGTACGCCAGTACCGTCATGGCGGCGAGGAGGATGAAACAAGCCGCAGTGATCAGGAAAGCAATGCTTCGAGAGAACAGGATACTCGCGACGATGATCACCAGCAGATACAGCGAGATGAAGTAACTCTCCTGCAGACCCGTCGAATAGACCAGCAGCGAAATCATCACCACATCTCCAGCGACCTGCAAGCCGCCGTGCCAGCGCGCCTGCGGGACCCATCGCAGAAGGATGAGATGAAGAATGCCGAGAGTGATCCAGAAGATGATGAGCGGGAGAAAAAAACGATTGGTAGTGTAACCGGGAACGTACTGCGGCCAAACAACCCCGACCGTCAAGATAAGAGTGATCGTCAGCAGACGAACACGCGTCAGCCAGTCCAGCCATTCCCTTGTAGCCAAGCTCTTGTCCATTGTTCGCCCGCGCCTTTACCCCCGGCATCCGGGCACTCTCAAGTCCAGGCAGGAAAAGCGGAGGGCAGAGAGAAACTTCTCTGTCCTCCGCAAAGAAGATAGCGCCGCGCGGACGGAAGCCCGATTAGTGCGCGCTGCTCAGCTTGCCAATGAGCGTGAACAGCGGCAAGTACATGGAAATGACCACGCCGCCGACCACCACGCCGAGAAACACGATCATGATGGGCTCAAGAGCAGTCAGCAAATCCTTCACCGCCGCATCCACTTCTTCTTCATAGAAATCGGCGATCTTCGAAAGCATCGCGTCCATCGCGCCCGTCTGTTCGCCGACGGCGATCATCTGTGTGACCATGCCCGGAAACACTTCGGATTCTCTCAGCGGCTCGGTGAGCGACTTACCTTCTTCGAGCGATTTTCTCACCTGCTGCAAAGCCCTCTCAACGACTGCGTTTCCAGCCGTCTTCGCGGTGATGTCAAGACCCTCGAGGATGGGTACGCCGCTGGAGATCAGCGTGCCGAGGGTTCGTGTAAACCGCGCCACGGCAATCTTTCGCATCAGAATGCCAAGGACCGGCAGCTTAAGGATGATGGCATCGAGAATAAAGCGGCCTTGCGGCGTGCCATACCAGACTTTTATGCCAAAGATGGCGCCCCCGAGGGCCACAAGGATGAGGAGGCCAAAAATGCTGCCAACGAAATTGCTCAAGGCAATGACGATCTTCGTGGGCAGCGGGAGGTCTACGCCAAGGCCCGCAAACAACGTGGCGAAAATCGGCACGACTTTCCAAAGAAGCAAGGTGATGACGCCGCCGGCGACGCTCAAGACGCCCACAGGATAGACGAGCGCTGACTTGACGGCGCGCTGCAACTTGACGTTCTTTTCGATGTACGTCGAGAGGCGCTGCAGAATGGTGTCGAGAATACCGCCTGTCTCGCCCGCCTCGACCATGTTCACGTACAATGCGTCGAAAACTTTCGGCGAACTGCGCATCGCCGCCGAGAGAGTCGCGCCGCCTTCGACCTGGCTGCGCGTGTTGACCAGCACCTTTTGAAAGAACTTGTTTTCCTGCTGGCCCGCCAGAATCTCGAGACACTGGACGAGCGGCAGACCGGCGTCGATCATGACCGAGAACTGGCGCGTGAAGATCGCGAGCTCCTTGGCCTTCACTCCGCCGCCGAAGGTAGGAATGTTGAATTCCTTGCCCTTCTCGGTCATTTTCGTCGCCGTGATCTGCTGCCGCTTCAACAAGTTCGCCAGTTCCGACTTGTTGGCGGCAGTCATTACACCGCTCACGCTGGAGCCGGCGCGGCTCGTTCCCTGATATTTATAGTCCGGCATGTGACGTCCTCCTCAGTGCTTCAATCTTGCTGCCATGTGGCCGTTCTGAAATTCTAAAATCTCCTAACGTTTACTTGCTACGGGAGCCTTGGTGCCGCTCCCAGGCATGGAAACCCCGCGATTGATCATGTCCTGCAGCTCATCGGGATTCGATGAACGCGAAATGGCCATGTCCAGCGTAATCATCTTTGTAAAGTAAGCGTTCGCGAGACCTTGGTTAAACGTCTGCATTCCCGTCTGGCCCGTGCCCGTCTGCATCGCGGAATAGATCTGGTGAATCTTGTCTTCGCGGATTAGGTTGCGGATCGCGGGCGTTGGCACGAGAACTTCCATGATCATGGTGCGGCCGCGTCCATCGGAACGCGGGAGAAGCGCCTGACAAAGAATCCCTTCGAGCACCATGGAGAGCTGCGCGCGAATCTGCGGCTGCTGATGCGAAGGGAATACGTCAATGATTCGGTTGATAGTCGACGACGCCGAGTTCGTGTGCAGTGTTGCGAACGTCAAGTGGCCCGTTTCGGCGATGCGCAGCGCGGATTCGATGGTTTCTAGGTCGCGCATTTCGCCGATGAGTACGACGTCGGGGTCTTCGCGGAGCGCCGCGCGGAGTGAATTCGCGAAAGAGTGTGTGTCCGCATGAACTTCGCGCTGGTTGACGAGGCACTTTTTATGATTGTGAAGAAACTCGATCGGATCCTCGATGGTGATCATGTGCTCTTCACGTTCGCTGTTAATCTTGTCAAGCATGGCGGCGAGCGTGGTCGATTTACCCGATCCCGTTGGACCGGTGACGAGCACGAGCCCGCGCGGTTTGTCGCACAAACCTTTCACGATTTGCGGCAACCCGAGAGCATCGAAGCCCTTGATTTCCCACGGAATCGTGCGAAAGACCGCGCCGACCGCCCCCCGCTGATTGAAAACGTTGCCGCGGAAGCGCGCCAGGTTCTTCAAGCCGAACGAGAAGTCCAGCTCCAGGTTTTCTTCAAAGCGGTGCTTCTGTGCATCCGTCAGCACGCTGTACGCCAGGGACTTCGTATCCGCCGCGGTCAACGGCGGCATGTCGAGAGGCCGCAGCCGCCCGTGCACGCGCACGCGCGGCGCGCTGTTCGTGCTGATGTGGAGGTCGCTGCCTCCCATCTCGACCATCTTCTTCAATAATTCGCTTAGCGTGATTCCAGCCATCGCTCACCTTCTCTTCTATAAGACCGTTTCGCGCAGAACCTCTTCCATGGTGGTCTGCCCCAAAGCCACTTTCGTCAATCCGCTGCGCCGGAGCGTTAACATTCCCTGCTCGATCGCCTTCTTCTTGAGTTCCAAGGCAGAAGCGCCAACCAGGATCAATTCCCGCAGCTCGTCATTGATTTCCATAACTTCGTAAAGACCGGTGCGGCCTTTGTAACCGCGCTTGCCGCAGGTGGTGCAACCCTTGCCGTGATAAATCTTGGTCGTTTTCACTTCTTCGGGCGTGTACCCGGCATCGATCAGCGCCTGTTGCGGTACTTCCAGCTCTTCC
This sequence comes from Candidatus Acidiferrum sp., assembly GCA_041495565.1. Classification (GTDB taxonomy): domain Bacteria; phylum Acidobacteriota; class Terriglobia; order Acidiferrales; family UBA7541; genus Acidiferrum. Next base: position 10,145 of record JBGQCW010000008.1, on the reverse strand, counting down.
TTGCAATTCGTGCAGATCCGGCGCACGAGGCGCTGGGCGCAAATCAAGTTCACCGAAGTAGCCACCAGGAAAGGCTCAATGCCCATGTTCATCAATCGGCTGATGGTCGAAGGCGCGTCGTTGGTGTGCAGCGTCGATAAGACCAAGTGGCCGGTGAGCGCCGCCTTGACCCCGATCTCCGCCGTTTCAAAGTCGCGGATCTCGCCGACCAGGATAATGTTGGGATCCTGCCGAAGAAAGGCGCGAAGAGCGGCGGCAAAGTTCAGGCCGATCTGCTCCTTCATTTGGACCTGGTTGATACCCGCCAACTGGAACTCGACGGGATCTTCCGCAGTCATGATGTTGGTATCAACCGTGTTGAGCGTGGCAACCGAGGAATACAGAGTGTTCGTCTTGCCAGAGCCCGTTGGGCCGGTGACCAGCACCATGCCATAGGGTTTCAAAATATTGCGTTCGAATTTCTTGAGCGACTCGGGTTCAAAGCCCAGCTTCGTCATGTCCAGCCGGAGGTTTTCTTTGTCCAGCAACCGCATGACGATTTTTTCGCCGTACAGGGTCGGAACGGTCGATACGCGGAAGTCGAGTTCCTTTTTCTTGCCTTCGGCCTTGTACTTGATCATGATGCGGCCGTCTTGCGGCAAGCGCTTTTCCGCGATGTCGAGCTTCGCCATGATCTTCAAGCGGCTGGTAATCGCATCCTTCAACCGCAGCGGCGGCGTCATCACGGTCTGCAATTGACCGTCAACGCGGAACCGCACGCGCATCTCAAGCTCGTACGGCTCGATGTGAATGTCGCTCGCGCCCCGCTTCACGGAATCCGTCAAGATCAGGTTCACCAGTTTGATGATCGGAGCTTCTTCCGCGGCTTTTTCAAGGGAGGCGGTGTCCATCTCCGATTCTTCGGCAGCCAACTCCAGCTCGTTGTCTTCATCAACGAGATCTTTCATCAAGTTGCTGAGTTCTTCGTGGTTCGATGCCGATGCGCCGTAGAACCGGGAAATCGCGTCGCCGATGGCCGACTCCGAGGCCACTACCGGTTCGACGTTGAAACCGGTCATGAACTTGATATCGTCCATCGCGAAAACGTTGGTGGGATCCGTCATGGCGATGGTGAGAACGGAACCGACACGCGACAGCGGTATCACCTGGTAGCGCGACGCCGTGTCCTGCGGGATAAGTTTGATGACGTTGGGATCGATTTCGTAGTACTTCAAGTTGATCGAAGGAACGCCATACTGGCGCGAGAGCACGCCGGTGATGTCATCATCGGTGATGAAGCCCATCTTCGTCAGGCAACTTCCCAGCTTGCCTCCATTGGCGCGCTGAAACTCCAGCGCTTTTTGGAGCTGGTCCTGCGTGATCAGGCTTTCCTTGACTAATATTTCGCCCAAACGGACGGACATCCGCAGTACTCCCGACGGGTTTTCACCCAAGGCCCACCTTAGCAAATGCTGATGTAGAGAGTACTCAGAATTTCTGGCTCGGTTCTGAAATGGCTAATACCTGCCCACAAGGGCAGGTACAATGGAAAGAGGACAGGTTGAAATCTTGACTTGCTTCAGTGCGGTGGCTATCTTGCCTGAGAGATGATTGCGAGACCCCTCCAGACATATTCTGCTCATGCCCTCGCACCGTTGACGAAAATTGTCTGCCGAGTTTGCGGCAACCTGGGCCTCCTATTTCCCATGAACACTTCATCGCGCAATCGACTATGAGCCACTTGGACAATCGGCAGCGTTGGGGCCTGGCCGTCGGCGGAATCCTGCTGACCCTGCTGCTCGCTGCTGTTTTTACGTTCGGGTCACTGGACGTGCCCTTCGAACCCAAGGGCTGGCGCGCCGTGTTGGTGCTTTTCGCGGTATCGAGTTTCATCACCGCTGCATTAATGGTATTCGGTCTCATCCTCGCACGCACGGCGCTGCGGCTTTGGGTAGAACGCAGCAGAGAACAGCTCGGCGCCCGCTTCAAGACGAAGATGGTTTTGGGAGCCATGGCCATCTCGCTCTTGCCCATCATCTTCATGTTCATCGTCAGCTACTCGCTGATCAACCGCAGTCTGCTGCTCTGGTTCCCCAAGCCACTGGAGATCGCCTCGGAAGAGACGCAAAAGGTCCTGAATGATCTGGGGCGGGCGCAGTTGCCCCGGCTTCGTGGGATGGCCGAGCGGGCGCAGGAGGAGGTAGATCGGCCGGGCGAAGATTTCTTGCAACAGGCATTTGCCGGAGGCGCCGACGCACTTTGGATTCTGGATCGGGATGGAAAACCAATCCGCGGCGGAATCATCTGCGACAACCAGCCGGAAGATCGCCGGGGCCCAATTTGTGAACAGCCTGGAATTCTTGGGAAGTTTCTGCGCTCTTTGCCGAGCGGAGTTGAAATCTGGGAAGCCGGCGGAAAAAACTACTTTGCCGCTCGCGTTCCCTCTCTCAAGAGCGGGCAGCCGGCGGGATTTGTCGTTGCCGCATACCGTGCGAGCCCTGGCCTTCTTACGAGCCTCACCGCCATTCAGTCCCAAACCCGTGAGTACTTCCAGGAAAAGCAGGATCTGCGCGCCCTGAAGCGCCAGATGCTCTTGATTCTCCTTCTTTTTACAGTGCTCCTGCTCTCTGCGGTCATGTGGGTCGCTTTGTTTCTTGCAAAACAGGTGACTGTCCCCATTCAAGCCCTTGCGGAAGGGACGCGCGAAATCTCATCGGGTAACTTCGATTACCAAGTCCCCGAACAATCCCAAGATGAGCTGGGAATCCTGGTGCATTCGTTCAACACCATGACCACGCAGTTGCGGGACAGCCGCTCGCAGATCGATCAATTCACCACAAACCTCCAGCAAGCGGTGCAAGAGCTCGAACGGCGGCGGCAGCTCATGGAAACCGTTCTGGAAAATATTCCGACCGGGGTCATTTCCCTCGATGCAGCCGGCGCGATACTCCGTGCCAATAAGTCTGTCACACGCATGTTCGGCGGTGGTTCCGGCGTTCCGCTTTCACTGGAAGAGCTTCTCGGCGGGGATGCGGCGCGCACCGTGCAATACCTGGTGCGCAGGTCCCTCCGCATGGGCGTGGTCTCGCGTGAAATCGAGACGGTCGTCGCGGGACGCGTGTTGCATCTCGCGGTGACCGTAAGTTCCCTCGGGCCCCGCCGGGCCAACACCGGCTACGTTCTCGTTCTCGACGATCTGACGGAGATGCTCCGCGCCCAAAAATCGGCTGCCTGGCAGGAAGTGGCGCGCCGCATCGCCCACGAGATCAAGAATCCACTCACCCCCATCCAGCTCTCTGCCCAGCGGCTCTCGCGATTCCTTGACCGCCGCGAAGCATCCCAAACGGCAAGTTCCCACGACGTTGAATTGACAAGCCTGGTTCAGGAATGTTCGCGGCTTATCGAGCGGGAAGTTTCGACGCTCGCCGCGCTCGTGAATGAATTCTCCCAATTCGTGCGCTTCCCCACCGCAAAGCTCACGCCAACCAACGCCAACACGATCGTCAACGAGGCGCTGGAAGTATTTTCCGGGCGGCTCGACGGCATTACCCTCAGGACGACTCTGGCCGAAAATCTTCCCGCCGTCCGCGCCGACGGCGGCTTGCTTCGCAGCGTTGTCGTGAATCTCATCGACAACGCCGCGGAAGCCCTGGAAAACTCCTCCTGCCGGGAAATCGTTGTCTCGACCAGGGCGCACTCCGACGCGGAAACCATCGAAATCTGTGTATCCGACACGGGGCACGGGATTTCGCCGGAAGACAAGGACAAGCTTTTCCTTCCGCATTTCTCAACCAAAGATCGCGGCACAGGCCTGGGTCTCGCGATTGCCGCGCGGATCGTCGCCGAACACGGTGGCAGCATCCACGTTGAGGATAATCTTCCGGTAGGCTCGCGGTTCCTCGTGGAACTCCCGGTCGCGGAATTGACGCCCGCCTCCATTGCCGACCACAATGGAACGGACACGACTCGATGACCCCCAGACCGCACCTCCTTATCGTGGACGATGAGGCCGGGATCCGCGAATCTCTTTCCTCGATTCTCAAGGAGGAGGGCTATCACGTGGAAGCCGTTGGTTCCGCCGAGGAAGCCCTGGCTCGCGCTTCGGCGGGGGATCTCGAAGTGATGCTCCTCGACGTGTGGCTTCCAGGAATGGACGGCCTCGAAGCTTTGGGCCGCCTGCAAGCGATTCCACGGCCACCTGCAATCATCATGATTTCAGGTCACGGCACCATTGAGACCGCCGTGCGTGCCACGAAGCTGGGTGCCTTCGATTTCATCGAAAAGCCTCTCTCGCTCGAGAAGATCATCGTTCTCGTTCGCAACGCCATCCAGCAGCGCCGCCTGGAAGAAGAAAACCAACTGTTGCGAAGCGAGCTGGGCCATCGCTACCAGGTCATCGGCGACAGCGTGCCCATGAAGGCCCTGCGCCAGCAAATTGCCGTGACTGCACCCACGAACGGCCGCGTCCTGATCTATGGCGAAAGCGGCACCGGTAAAGAGCTTGTGGCTCACGCGCTGCATGCCGCAAGCCTCCGTAGCAAGGGCCCCTTCGTGGAAGTGAATTGCGCGGCAATTCCGGAAGAGCTGATCGAATCCGAGCTCTTCGGACATCTTAAGGGCAGCTTCACCGGCGCCACGGAAGACAAGACCGGAAAATTTCAGAAGGCTGACGGCGGGACTCTTTTCCTCGACGAAGTCGGCGACATGAGTCTCCGCACACAATCGAAAGTCTTGCGAGTTCTCGAGGAGCAGCGCTTCGAGCCCGTGGGATCCAACGAGACCATGCGTGTCGACGTGCGTGTCATCGCGGCAACCAACAAGAATCTCGAGCAGGAGATCGCGCGCGGCGCCTTCCGCCAGGACCTCTTCTATCGCCTCAACGTGATTCCCTTCTTCGTCCCTCCCCTGCGCGACCGCAAGGAAGATATCCCCACGCTGGCAAGATATTTTCTGGGGGAATTCAGCTCCGCCTACGTGAAGAAGACACGCGAGCTCAGTGATTCTGCAATGGAAATTCTTCTGCGTTACCCCTGGCCGGGAAACGTTCGAGAGCTGCGAAACCTCGTCGAGCGGCTGGTGATCGTATGCCCTCAGCCCCGCATCGAGCCGCATCACCTCCCGCCCGAACTTTTCCGTGGCGTCGCGGAGAGTCCTCAGCACCCGTATTCCACCTTGCACGAAGCGCGTAGCGCCTACGAGCGGGAGTTTATCCTGCGGAAGCTGCAGGAGCACCGCTGGAACATGACGCAGACGGCCACGGCTCTCGGCCTCGAGCGCAGCCATCTCTATCGCAAAATGAAATCTTTGGGAATTGCCGCGCCCGACTGAAGCGGGGCAGACCGCCGGGACTCTCGCTACTCTACAATCGAGTTCTCTTCTTCCCGCGCTATGTGCGATTCGTGTAGAATCCCTCGCAACCTGGGTCTCGCACTTCGAAAATGGACTGGATCAGCGGTTCCTGCGCGAACAACCTTCGCGCACCGCCGCTTCATTCACGGAGATCCCGGCTAGTCTTTACGGGCAAGCCGATTCGTTCGACAAACAAGTCAGAAACGCGAGGAACCCCTTTGAAAAAGATTGTTCTCCTGCTGAGCGCGCTCTTGACCGTTTCGGCTCTCACCGCACATTCGCAGACCAAGCCTATGGAATCAAGCCACTCGACAGCCGCGCCGGAATCACGCGCCTTATTTCCAAAGAACTGGATCCGCGGCTACGCAGATTTCGCCGTGGCGCCTTCGCACAACGAGCCTGACCTCGGCCGTTGCATGTTTCCTCAGCCTGCCAGCGCGGGCGGGACTGCTTCAACGTGCACGGCCTACGCCCGATACCTGCTCAGCGGATACGTCGAACTTCAGCCGTTCGGCCGCACCCCGGCGCGTCATTTGTTTCTTTTCTTCGAACCGAAATTCAGCTTTGGAAGAAATATCCCCCAGATCAGCTACACTGCATCCATGGTGCCGATCGCATTCGAGCGTTCTGTTGGAATCGGTTTTCAATTGCCGAAGAACTTCGAGCTGCGCGCGACGCAACATCAGGTGGACTGGCTCGGGCGTTACAGCAAGCCGCTCGGCGATGCAGACCTTCACACTAATGGTCCTTACGGTCTCTACGCGACGTTCGGTGTGCGTTGGTCATTCGGCGGCTACGGCCACCAGGGCGCACCGGCTTACTGACTAACCCGCATTCCTCGCAAGAATCTACCGCCCCTGTAGGGCCCGCATGGCGTCTACCCCGACTCTTGTCGGGAACGCGGGCCGTTCGTCTTGCCGGGGAGGCAAGCCGCTCTTCTTGTTTGCCCTATTTGCAGACGCCTCGCGGCCTCACTCTCCTTCGCCCTGATCCTTACTCAGGCCTTCCAACTGGAAATGCCAATCCAGTTCGCGCACTTTTTGCGGGCTTTCCCGCCAGTCCGGCACCACTTTGACGAATAATCCGAGATAAATCCGGGTATCGAGCAGCGCTTCCAGCTCTTTGCGCGCTTCCGTTCCGATTTTCTTGATCATTTCCCCTTTGTGGCCGATCAATATCTTTTTCTGCGAATCGCGCTCCACGTTCAGCACGGCCTCGATCCGCAGCAGCCTCGGGGTCTCCTCGAATTTTTCCACAACCACCGCGAGCGCGTAAGGCACTTCGTGATACATCACCTGGATGGCTTTCTCTCGAATGATTTCGGCGGCAAGAAAGCGTTCCGGTTGGTCCGTCACCTGATCCTCGGGGAAGTACGGCTCGCCCTCCGGCAATTGCTTCCTGATTTCATCGAGCAACTCTTCGCAGCCCGTGCCCTTCAGCGCGGAAATCGGAACGATGGCCGCGAATTCGAACGCCTTCGAGAACGCATCGATCAAGGGCAGCAGCTTGGGCTTCGGCAACCGGTCGACTTTGTTCAATGCGAGAATCGTCTTTCCACGAAAACGCTGCGCCTTCTGTAGCAGCAACTCATCCGCATGTGGATGCATGCTGCTCGCATCCACCATCAACAGGAGGACATCGATCCCCTCGAGCGCGGCCGCCACTTCCTGCATCATTTGCCGGCCTAGCGCGGAATCCGCCTCGTGCAGCCCGGGCGTATCGATAAAAACAATCTGGCTCTGCGGCTTGGTCACAATTCCCTGGATGCGGTTGCGCGTCGTCTGCGGCTTCGAAGTTACGATGGCTATTTTCTGTCCGACCAGCCGGTTGACGAGCGTGGACTTCCCCGCGTTCGGCCGCCCGACGATGGCCACGAACCCCGACCGAAACGCCTTCTTTTCCGTCTTTTCACTTCTTTCCATTCCTGACTCTTCTCTGCATTCTCTGCGTCTCTGCGTTTAAATCTTCTTCCCTCTTTTTTGCGGAACCACGGGAAGTTCTGGCGCAATCCAGTGTTCCGGTTCCCGGATGCTTACCTCTTCGCCGGAGCGGCCATTTTCTGTTTGCGAATCCGCACGCGCAAAACTTTTCTCTGGTTTGCTTCCAGGACTTCGAAGCGATGGCCCTCCAGATCGATCTTGTCACCCGGCGCGGGCACTTTCCCGGACGTGTGGCTGAGCAAACCGGCGAGCGTGGTCACCGCTTCGTCGGACTGGTCGCCGAACTTCACTCCAAGCAACTCTTCGACAACGCCAATCGCCATGCTGCCTCTCATGACCAAGCCGCCATCCGCTTCGCGAACCACATCCGGCGCCGGCGGCTTCCAGTTACTGCCGCTTTCCCCGACGATCTCTTCCACCAGGTCTTCGACGGTGGCGATGCCGGCCACCGTTCCATGTTCGTCGATGATCACAGCCAACGGCTGGCCCTTCTGCCGCATCTCGCGCAGCAACTCCGAACCCGCCTTCGTTTCCGGCATGAAGAGAACGGGCTTCGCCAGTTCCCGCACTTTCCGTTTGGGCAAGTCCTGGTCCGCAATCTGCAACAGATCCTGCGCGTACACGACGCCGAAAATATCGTCGAGCGATTTCTCGTAGACGGGTATCTTGCTGAATTTCGTTTCGACGACTTTCGCGTGCAGTTCCTCCAGGGTGGCATCCGCGGCAATCGCGGCGATGTCGGGCCGCGGCGTCATCACTTCGCGCACCCGCTTGTCGCTGAATTCGACCACCTGTTCGATCAGGTCTGCTTGTTCCGGCTCGATGATGCCTTCTTCTTCCGCGGCCTCCACCAGCGCTTCAATCCCCTCTTCCGTGCGCTGTTCTTCCGTCTTCTCCACTTCGTGTTCGGAGATGCGCGCAAGCGACTCCGCGCCTTCGAGGAACACCCGCACCGGCCAGACCAGCCACAGCGCTCCGCGGATCAGCGGCAGAAGGGGCCGCAGCCATCGTCCCGTCGTACGGTACAACAGCATGTCCGGAATAAAATGCATCGCGAAGACCACTTCAAGCACAACAAAAACGGTGATCTCAACGAAGGACTCCCACGTGCCGGGAACGAAGTACACTACGCCTCGCGTGGTCTCCAGCACCAGAAACGCCAGCATGAAATGTCCCAGGATGCGAAACGTCCGTCCGCCGCTGTGGCGAGTGATTCTCAGTTTTGGTTCAATTTCCGCTTCGAAAATGTCCAGGTGCTCGTGGACGCGGCCCGCGGTCATGCGGCCCAGTTCGCGATAGATCAAGGTCAAATAGGAAAAAATGGGCAGCGTAAGTCCCACCAGCACGACACTCAGCGCATAGAGCCAGCCTAAGTTCATCACGTCAATCCGAACCGCTTGCGCAGCTTTCGTTCGACGCGGTCCATCTCGCCGCGATCGGTTTCGTGGTCGTAGCCTAGAAGGTGCAAAACGCCGTGAAGAATCAGCACTCGAAGTTCGCTCGAAAGTCTCCGCCCATTTTTTCTTGCGTACCGCCGCGCCGTGGCAGGCGAGATCGCAATATCGCCCAGAAATTCACTTTTTTTGATTTTGTTGGATGCAGCCAGCAAGGATTTCGGCCTTCGCCGCGTAGCGGCCGGAAACGAAAGCACGTCGGTCGGTCCCTTTTTTCTGCGAAACGTTTCGTTCATCCGCGCGATCTCCGCGTCGCTCACCAGGCAAATCGTGACGCTGCCTTCCCCCAGCCCCAGTTCATCGCGCACTTGCCGCAGAAATGTTTGAAGGGGCCGGAGCGCCACGCGCACGCTTTGCTGGCGGTTGTCGATCGCTTCGCGGTCACCCTTGCTTATGATCGCTTCGCGATCGCACTTCCTCAAGACCGCTTCGCGGTCACTCTTGGAAACGCTCATCCTTGCTGAATTTCTTTTTCTTGTTCTTTCCCGGATGCTCTTGCCTGCGTTCCCGCTTTGCCGTTCGCGGCATTCCCACCGCGCGGCGGGTGAGCTACATCATACTCTTCATAAGCGCGGATGATCTGCTGGACCAGGTTGTGCCGCACCACGTCCTTCTCGCCGAACTGCACCACGCCGATGCCTTTGATTTTGTCGCACACTTCCAACGCTTCGATCAGCCCGGACTTTTTTCCCTGGGGCAAATCGATCTGCGTGATGTCGCCGGTGATGACCGCTTTCGAGTTGAATCCCAGCCGCGTGAGAAACATCTTCATCTGTTCGCTGGTGGTGTTCTGCGCTTCGTCCAGAATCACGAAGGAATCGTTCAGCGTGCGCCCGCGCATGAACGCCAGCGGAGCGACCTCGATGATTCCCTTCTCCAGAAATCGCTCCAGCTTGTCCGCGTCCAGCATGTCGTAAAGCGCGTCGTACAACGGACGCATGTACGGATCGATCTTTTGTTGCAGAGTGCCGGGCAAAAAACCAAGCCGCTCGCCGGCTTCCACTGCCGGCCGCGCCAGGATGATGCGGTTCACTTGCTTCGTCAGCAGTGCGCTCACGGCCATCGCCACGGCGATGTACGTTTTTCCTGTTCCGCCCGGGCCGATACCGAACATCATGTCGTGCTTCTCGACCTCTTCCATGTAGCGCTTCTGGCTGGCATTCTTCGGCGTCACCTGCTTTTTGCCGAACGAGCGCGTCCGCCCATGCTCGAACATTCCGCGCGGCGATTCGTGCGGCTCGTCCGTCGCCACGCGCAGTAGCGATTTCACTTCCGCGGCGGAAAGCGTGCGCCCGTGCCGCGTCAGGTGGTTGTACTCCTCGACGATTTTCACGGCCTGGTCGACACTGTCCTGCTCGCCTTCAATCGTCAGCCGCGTGTCGTGCAAATGCGTGCGCACGCGCAGCGACTCCTCGAGCAAGCG
>JBGQCW010000007.1:0-15615 GCA_041495565.1 Candidatus Acidiferrum sp. | reverse complement strand
CTTGCCGGAACCCATGAATCCGGCAAGGCACAAGATCGGGACGCGGGGCTGCGGCCCGCGCAAAGGAGGTGTTGTCACCACGTGTGATTGCTGGGCGAAAAACTAATCGCGCTTCAGGATGCGAATTGTACCACTGTAGGAAGAGAGCTCGACTTTCGCGAGGCCCTGACCGACGGTGCCGAAGAGCCCCTTGGTAAATTTGGAAGCCAAGTGCCGGACGCCGTGGGAGTCGGGCTTGAGGTACGCGGCGGCGCGGTTGTCCACGGTGCCCATGGTGGTCTGCGCGTTGAGATCGAAAGAGTCGGTGCCCGAGAAGCGAACCTCGACGAGGCCCTTACCGCTTTTCATGGTGTAGAGGCCGGTGCGGACAAAATCACCGTCGAAGAGAATATTTCCCGTGGTGGTGAGAAGGCTGACATTCGTCAGACCAGGCTGGAGAATTTGGGCGCTGCCGCTGATGGAGCTGAATTCGAGCTTGCCAGCGCACTGGGTGCAGACGAGGGAGCCGCCGGTGGTCCTGACGATGATGTAGCCGGAAACTTCCTTCAAGTGAATATCGCCCGAGACGCTCTCGAGCTTCATGTCGCCCATGACCTGCTCGACATAGATGAGGCCGGTCTGAGTCTTGAGCTGCAGTTCGGTTTCTTCCGGCACAGTGAGCTGGAGATTGGTTTCAAGTTCCTGGGGCTGAGCTGCAGCATCGAGAATGGTGGAGGTCACGTCGATGCGATCGCCGGCCTGCTCGATATCCACGGCAATCTTGTCGGAAGCGCGCGTGCCACTGACTACAACTTCGGGATTCTTCCAGGATTTCACTTCGATCCGGCCATTGGCCACGTTTTGGATCATGACAACCGGCCGGCCTTGCACGACGAAATGTCTTTCTAAATGTTGCCCGGCGGCAGCAGCGGCAGCAGGCCAGAGGAATACACAGGCGCCGAGTAGCGGCACGATGCCGCGCATCACGCGTGAGCCCGACCCGGTCGGGGTCAAATTCATGCGTGACCGCAGAGCGGTCAGCCCCATCATTCGAATACTCATGTCAGTTGACACTCCCTCCGCGATCCATCATCGCGGACAGTAATTCCGCTTTTTGCTGATAGGCGCCGGACAAATACTCACGCGCCAGGTCGTCCTGCGGCTCTTCGTTCACGCGGCGCTCGCAGTCCGCGATAAAGTCGTCCACTTTTTGAAGATTCTCACGCAGCGACGCATCAACCGGGGAGGTGCTCGCCAGAATCATGCCTCTCGCGACGGGTTCCTGATCGTCGAGCACGGTCCGAGTCGCGGCAAAGGACTCTGACGCCACGACGGAAGGCTGAATCGAGGGCGGTGTGTTCACGCCAGCGCCATGGTCATTGCGCAATTGAAAGACAGCGGCGATTACCAGGAGCAAGCCCACGGTTGCAGTGGCTAGGGCCCGGCTGCGGAACAATTCGCTGAAGCCATGCCACCACGAAGCACGCTCGACGGCGGGCGCAAAAGCAGGCTCCTTGATAATTCCTTCAAGCTCCAGTTGGGCGCGAAGTGAAAGCCAAATGCGATCGGGGGGACCAATTTCAGAAGGCATCTTGCGCGCCACATCGACGATGCTCGTCAAGTCCGCAACGTAGTTGCGACACTCGCGGCACTGCGCCAGGTGCGCGTTTAGTTCCGCAGGCAGCGGCGCCAGGCCTTCCTGCTCAATAACAGCTTCCACATCCTTACACTGCATGGCCCATCACTCCAAAGAAGACCAGCGCTGGACGGCCGTCCTCTCGACTTCTTTCAAATCTTATCGGCGCAGCTAGCTGCTGTTTCGCCGCGAAGCCGAATCCACACCCGCCAATTGCGCTCATTGTAGCTCAATCATCGTGCGCCGCCTGCGTTTTCGCGGCATGCCGTTCTTGCCGAGCCTGCGCTCGTACTTCTTCCTGGAGCAGGTCGCGCAGACGCGTTCGAGCTTTGTGCAACTGTGACTTCGAATTGCCAACCGAACATCCCATGATGTCCGCGATCTCGTTGTGCTCGTATCCCTGGACGTCGTGCAGCACAAAAACCGTGCGGTAGCCCGGCGGCAGTTTTTCAACGGATCGTTCCAAATTGACCCGGTCCACCGCACCGCTCAAGCGCAAATCCGGAGCGCCGATATCTTTCCTGGGGCCGCCAATTTCTTCGTCCGGTTCCGTCGCTTCTTCGAGAGAGGTCACCGGGAGCGACTTCTTGCGCAACCGCATGAGCACCACATTGACCGTCATCCGGTGCAACCACGTCGAAAAAGCCGACTCACCGCGAAACGTGCCTATTTTGCGGAAGAGCTGCAGAAAAGCTTCCTGCATCAAATCTTCCGCATCCGCAGGGTTGTTGACCATCCGCAGGCACAAGGCATAGACGCGGCGACCGTGAAGCTGGTACAAGAATTCAAAAGCAGCGGCGTCCCCGGCCTGGGCCAGGCGGATGGCCTCCGCCTCAGTCAACGGTTTGGTTGACTGCGGTGAAGCCAGCGCATTCGGATCGCGTGGTCGGTTCTGAGCCAACGGTCCAATAGCGGCGCATCCACGTTCTGGGATGCGCCGAATACCCCCTTGAGTTGTCCTAGCATTAGCCCGCATATTTTAAACAAACACCCCGCAGGGGAGCTTGTTGCACGGGTGACGTTTCGTGGCTCTGCAGGCGAGCCGACCCGACTATTGTCCCGCGATCGGGGTCATTCGTCTATGGCGGATCACACGCTGGCGGGCCGGAGCTTCAGCTGGGAGGGACTTTGACTGGTCAAGAATGGTCTGTTGGAATGCGCCAAGCTGATCTGCGGGAAGGACGAGCAGGAACGATTTCAACAGGACGATGGCCTCCCTCAGGCAGGTATTCAGGTCGTAATGGTCCGCGTCCACGGCATCCCACATTTTTAGGGGATCCGTAGAAGTCCCTTCGGAAAGATCCGCGGCGCAGAGGCGGTAATCCTTGCCGAGGTCTTCGACCATCTCTCCCAACGTGCTTATCTTATGGAGAAATTGGAGCCGGTGGGAGAGCAGAACATGGTTCATAAGGCTGCTCATGCGCGCCGATTTCTGGCTTTTTTGTCCTTGAAAATTAGCCGGGTCAAGGGGAGCGGCGTTAGGAATTGTGCCGTAGTGCTTGGCGTGCTCGTGGAGGGCGCGCAGCAACCCTCCAAGCAGTTCCGTCAGCAAGAGGCAGAGCCCGGAGGAAACCTCGACGGCCTGAAGGGATTTGCCGAGGCGCCGCTCCTGGCGCAATTCAAGAGCTTCATTGAGCGAGATGCTCAACATGGTGTAGTTGGATTCGAGTTCTTGAACGTTCTTGTGGAAAACCACCGCCTGCTCTTCGGGCAACCATGCGCGCCAGTCCTTTTCGACAGACGCTCCGCGGGCTATGGGGGGGCGGATGGAGTCTCTCACGAGTGTTCTCCCAGGGGAACAGGCGGGGGAGTATAGCAAAAAGCTTCCCGCAAGGTGTAAGTTTTCTTTAGGTGTCCGTCCGCCTCCATCACAGTGTGCTGTGATGGACGTCACCGAGAATATAAGCATCGAGAACAGCACGTGGAAATATAACAAAAACTCTTCTGCCCGGTCCAGTTGTCTTGCTGTGTTCCCGATCTACATCTACGTCACCAGATCTGTGCTGGAGGTCACATGAAAAGGGGCAGAGCCAAAAATCCCTTGCCGCACAACTATCCTCCTCCTGCTGCCGGCTTAAGGAGCGAGTTCCTTGCTCAGGGAAGGCGTTGGCCGCTATACTCGCCTGCGATTACCTCCGAAAGGATTTTCCCATTGCAATTTGAGCCGCATGGGAAAACCCCACACTAGCGCGGTCTCCCGCAATCCGGTCACCAACCAGTCACCATGATGCACAAATACGGGAAGTGGTACGCCCGCTGGACAGACGCCCACGGCGCACGGCATGTCAAAGCCCTGCCCAGCAAGAAAGCAGCCCGGGCTTACGCTAGCCGCATGACGAAAGAAGCCCAAGCGGGAAAAGCCCAACGCGCTCGACGGTCGGCGAAGTCGCACGCTCGTGGCAAGCAATCGCCCGCGCCAGCGACACGCGCATGATGCTCAGGGACGTGGCCAAGCACCTCGGCCACCTTCCACCACACCACGTCACCGATGTCGCGGCAGTCGGCCTGCTGAATCTCTGGCGCGACCGCTACGCACCAGGCACGCTCTACGGCCTGCGCAGAAACCTGCAACGCTTCCTAAAAGGCCTCGAAGCAGCAGGCGCACCAGCCATCACCCTGCCCAAGGTCCGGCCCGGAAAACCCCGCCGCACCATCGCCACCGCCGACGAAACACGCAAGCTACTGGCGACCGCCGAGCCGCATCTCCGCCTGGTGATCCTCCTATGGCTGTCACGCGGACTCCGCTTCGCGGAAGGCTGCTCGATTGCCCCGCGCCACTGGAACCGCGAACGCCACGAAATCACCTTCACCAAAAAAGGCGGCGAGCTGCACACCCTCCCAACATCCGACGACATCGAAGCCCTATTCATAATCGCGCCCGACCTCGGGCCAGCCGTCCCCTACGTCAGCGCCCTGCAAGGCGCGGCAGTCACCAAGGAACCCGCCATTCGCAGGCAGTTCTTCGCGCTCCGAAAGAAAATCGGCATGAACCCCGCCGTGACGCCGCACGATCTGCGGCGCACTCTCGCGGTCACCACTTACGAACACACCCACGACATCCGCGCCGTGCAGCAAATCCTCGGTCACGAATCGCTGGCCACCACGGCCAGATATCTAGCCCACGTCGACCAAGGAAAGCTGCGCACGCTGTTCGCGGAGATGCGCATGCCCACGGAGGTGAAGCAGTGAAAGGCGACCGCACCATGCTCGATCTCTTCCACGAGAGCAACGGGCAACTGACAATCCAAAAGGAGACCCAAGCCAATGTCGAAGCCACAACGCTACCGCCTAGCCCTCAACTGGACCCATCGAAAGTGGGGACCGCAGATGGAAAAACTCTCGGCCGAGGGCACGTCAGTACGCCGCGCCCTGAACAACGCACTCCTCAGCTTCTTCTCCGACAAGACCAGCAGGGAAAGAAGAAGGGACGCCCACGCACATCTCCGCTGCGAAATCTGGCGCGTGAAGAAGCCCGCTGCGCTCTAACCCCGCTCCACGCACTCGCGTGCATCTGCGGCCACGACAAAAGCATCCACTTCCCAAACGACCTCACCCTACCCGAAATCTGCGCCTTCACCGGCTGCCGCTGCAGAACCTACATGCCAGCGCAGCTCGAGCCGCCCCTATGACCAAAGACCCAACCTTCCCCGGAATGCCGACGCGCTCAGAAGCCGTGCTCACCGCCCGCGAAAACCTCACCACCGCCATCGTCCAACTCCACCGCGCCCTCTTGCCGCTGGCGGAGATGCTCGACAGCAAGTGCTCAGTCTCCATGAAGTTCAAAGTCGGCGGCGACATCATCACCGTGCAACTCCGCCCCGGCCCGCCCAACGACGGCGGTCTGCGATGAACGCCATCGACTGGCTGCTGCTCGGCGCGGTCACCGCCTTCACCGCTCTCGCCGCGTGGGCCTGCCGCGCCCATGAACGCCACGAGATCGAGCGGAAGTTCTCCGCTCGCCAGAAGGAACTCCGGGCCGTACTTACGGCCCGCCAGATAGAAGAGCACGACGCATGGATTCAAACCGTGGGCAGAGGCCCGACGCTGGTGTCCAAGCCCCATCTCACGGAAGAACAAATCATCGAACGCGCAAAAAAAAGGAGCAACTGAAAATGCCACCATACAGCAACGCACTTCCACCAAGCAGCATCGGCCCCGGCGACTCCGCCCAAGTCTGGACGGTCGCCGATGGCACGTGGGCGGTAAACATCAAAACCCAAAGAGTCGCGCTCATCCAACGCCCCTCGGGAGGTCCGACGAAGCTCTCCGTGCGCGTCACGTTCCTCAGCAACCCCGGCGCACAAAGCTTCCAGCTGCAAACCGCCGACAACGACGTAGACGGCGAGTACATCAACGAAGGCGCGGCCATCAACGTGAACACCGCCGCCTTCGTCAGCCGTGCAGAGTTCCCCAACATCGTGGCCAAGTTCGCACGCCTCACCGTCGTCACCATCACCAACACCACCACCGCCGTGGCCGAGCTTACGGCCTAGTCCGCAACGCGCACGCCCCGGCGTGCAGGACGGTCGCCACGGAAAGTCTGTGGCGACCGTCCTGCAAAGTGGCGACCGTAGAATCAGGAGAGAAGAAGGAGCGAAATTCTTTCGAGCTTTTCGAAGTGAAAGCTCGAAAGAATTTCTTCGAGAGAAAGGCACCGCCATGAACCCACAGAGAATGACGCCAGTTCGAGCCTGCCAAGTCGCCAGCGAACTCCTGAAAAACAACGCAGACGCCAGCGACACGATGCACGGCGTCCTGAATGAAGAGAGAGTCGCCGCCATCCAAGTCCTCCGCGACACCACGGCAAAGGTGATCGTCCACGGCCTCCAGCGCCGATGAGAAGCCACCCCAAGAAAAAGCAGGACGGCCGTTCACCCCGCCCGCGGCCAAAAGCGGGCCGCTTAGCGGGGGTTGGTTGCCGCCCCCCTTCCCCCTCCCGTTCACGTTTTCTAAGAGCGGAAATCCAGCTGGGGGGGGAAGGGGGGCAACCCGCACATCCCCACCCCCATCCCCCCACGATGTGCGAAGAAAGAAAAACCAAGAAACACCATCCGTTCGTCGCATCCGCATCCTCTGACAGGTCCGGGCGTGCGCATCCGCGCTGGAGCAGAAAGCGCCTTCGTCGCATCCGCATCCTCTGACAGGTCCGGGCGTGCGCATCCGCGCTGGAGCAGAAAGCGCCAAGGCACAGCGCTTCCTTCGCTCCACTCAGTCAACTCGCGCTGCACTAACAAGGTTCGCGCATCGCCGCATGTCGCCCGCCAGCACAAACCGCTGGCAGTCGCCATGCGCGATGCGCGGTCGTCTGCGGCGCTTCGCACCCATGCCCTAAACGCGCTATGCGCAGGGCATGGGACCCCGCTCGCGTTTTTTCCGGGCAGCTGCCCCGCTGGCCCGTCATCCCGCGAATCATATGTCGGGCCAAAACGCGGGGCACTGCCCGGAAAAAATCCGGTGCGGAAAACCAGCGCACCGGCCCGCAGTCGCGCCGTGTGGCGCGTGTGCGCACGGGCATTTTGCAAAGCGTGTCATCTGTGCCCGTGCGCACCCGCCCCACACGGCTCGCAGTTCGGCTCCATCTCGCTTGCCGGTCCCGCGAAACGCGTAATCGCTGGCCGTCCTTGAGGGCCGGCCAGCACGCACGCGGGCCGGACCGCGCGAGTTCTTGGTGTCCGTTTTTTCCGGCCTGCCCCTTGCGGCCCAGGGCAGGCCGGAAAAAAACGGAGTCGTGGTCCGCCGAACGGCTCGCAAAGGGCCGACCGTGTGGGGCACTCGCCCCACCCGGCGCGATATGTAGATTCAAAAGCAACACCAACCCCAACACCCACACCCGGCCGCATCCCCATCCGCGATCGCGAAGTTATAAACCCGCCAACAGTCGCCCATCGGTAAACCCTCAGCTGACGAGAACAGCGCACAAAAAAGGGGTCCCACGCACGGCACACCGGACCGCGAAAACACCCAGCAAAATGATAGAATCCCCACAGAGAAACCCGCCAAATCTGCAGTGAGGCCCGCAGGTCTGCGGGCCTCAGCCCATGCGCCGCCAACGCGACACCACACCAGCAGCGCGTGAACGCTGGCGAAAAGCAGCCGCCGCACGGCGCCAGCGCACCGACCCGAACGTCAAGCGCCAGTACCTCGCGGAGCGCCGCTTCCGCTTCCAGAGCAGCCGGCCGGCAAACGCGAACGAACTCCCGATCGCCGGCAGCGGCGACCTGCACCGCCCACGCCTGCTATGGCTCGACCCCCACGGTCGCCTGCACCTCGAGCACGAGCTCTCGGCGGAAGAACTGATCCGCGAATTCCTCGAGCTCGAGAAAAGAAAGGACACCAAACCATGAAAGAGAAGGACGACATCGACGCGCAGACCGCCCGCGAACTACTAGACCAGCACGCCCATGAACCAGAAGAGGAAGAAGTCGAAATCATCTTCGACATCGCCAGACCGCCCGGCACCGAGGAAGAAGAACGCGTGCAGCTGCTCGCGCAAATCATCGACGACGAAAAGCGCGGCGACACCTCGCACGCCGACTGGTGCCGCCACCGCCTCGCCAACCTGCACGAAATCTGGGAGCGCCGCAAGTGAGCCTCGAGGAAACGCTGATCGGCGCGGCGGTCACCGCTGGCGTACACAAGCTCATGGAGTCAGCGCCCAACCCAACAAAGGAGAAGGCTCAGCAGCTGCGCGACCGCATCGATATCCTCGAAGCCAAACGCCTCGTGCTCACCATCGAACTGCGCAGCGCCCTCATGCGCGAAGCCAAGAAGCTCCTGCCAGCCGCCATCCGTCAGGCGAGGGGCGACCCCAAGAAACGCCGTCCGGGAAGCCCGGCGCTGCTGCGCCTCATCGCCCGGCTGGCCATGCGCGACACGCGCATCGACCGCACCCCGCCCCGCAAATAGCTGTCAAGGGCAATTCCACCCCGCCCCCGTTTTCCACAGCCACCCGGCGACCGTCCGCCACGGTCGCCACATTTCCCTTGGCGACCGCCCTCATCTGTGCTATGACAGCACCAAGGAGTGGCGACCGACAACCGAGGCGACCCCCACCGCTGGTACAGAGATTCCCATTGCAATTTGAGCCGCGCGACCAATTTGAACAGCGCCAGAAAAAGCTGCAGCAGATTCAGGCGCTGGGGCATGATCCCTATCCGCGGGAGTTTCGCTGGACGGATACACCCGCCGCGCTGGTGGAAAAGTACGGCCAGACGGCCGGAACGGAGCTAGAAGCCAACAAGCGCGAGGTCCGGGTGGCAGGACGCATCGTCTCGTTCCGGTTGATGGGCAAGGCGGGTTTTGCCCATTTGCAAGGGTCGGGCAAGCGCATGCAGATCTATGTAAAGAAGGATGTTGTGGGCGAACAGGGCTTCCAGCTGTTTCACCTGCTGGATTTGGGTGATTTCATCGGTGTGCGCGGTCATCTGTTTCGAACGAAGACCAACGAACTGTCCATCTGGGTCGAGGAGCTGTTTTTCCTATCCAAAGCGCTGCTGCCGTTGCCGGAGAAGTGGCATGGCTTGACGGACGTCGAATTACGCTATCGCCAGAGGTATCTCGACTTGATCGCGAATGAGAAATCGCGCCAGGTGTTCGCGACGCGCGCGCGGATTATCCAGGAATTACGGCGGTTCTTCGATGGACGCGACTACATCGAAGTCGAAACCCCGATGATGCATCCTATCCCCGGCGGCGCGGCCGCGCGCCCCTTCACCACCCACCACAATACTTTGGACATCGATCTGTACCTGCGCATAGCGCCGGAGCTGTATCTGAAGAGGCTGACGGTCGGGGGATTCGACCGCGTGTACGAGATCAACCGGAATTTCCGCAATGAAGGCATCTCCACACAGCACAATCCGGAATTCACGATGCTGGAGTTCTACGAGGCCTATAGCAACTACCGCGACCTGATGGATATGAACGAACAGCTCTTTGCGCTGCTAGCGAAAAATATTACCGGCTCGACGACCGTGAAGTACGGCGAGACCGAGCTGGATTTTTCGAAAATGCAGCGCCTGACGATGCGCGAAGCCATCGTGAAGTATTGGCCCTTAGAGGCGGGAGAGGCCCCTACATCCGCGGAGTTGGCTTCCTCCGGTGGCCCGCAGTCGGCCACAAACCGCTATAACCTGTGGGCGAAGCGGACGGGAGCACCTTACGCGGCGGCGAAAGGCAGGCTCACCGATGGTGAGTGGACGGGACTCCTCTTCGAAACCATGGCGGAGGACAAACTTGTCCAGCCGACGATCCTGTACGACTTTCCAACGGACATCTCGCCGCTCTCCAAGCAGAAGCCTGAGGATGCCTCGCTCACGGAGCGATTTGAGATTTTCATTGCGGGCATGGAAGTGGCGAACGGCTTCTCCGAGCTGAACGATCCTGCCGAGCAGGAGCGCCGCTTCCTGGCGCAGATTGCGCAGGGCGGCGACGAAGTGCCGAAGCAACTCGATGTGGATTACATCCGAGCGTTGTGTCATGGAATGCCGCCCACAGCCGGTGAAGGCATCGGGATCGATCGCCTGACCATGGTCCTAACCGACTCGCCGTCGATCCGCGACGTCATTCTCTTTCCCCTGCTGCGTCCCGAAGGCGGGGGAGAAGCATCTTCCCCTTCCGAAGCACACGGCGCGTAACGTATCCTTCCAAGCACGATGCGATTCGAATGGTTTGTGGCACGGCGATACCTGCGGTCGCCCTACCGGCCGGCGGTGCTCCGGCTGGTCACCCTATTTTCCGTAGTTGGCGTGTCGGCCGGCGTGGCGACACTGGTGATCGCGCTTTCCATGAACACGGGCTTCCGCGAGACGTTGCAGGACCGGCTGCTCGGAGTGACGGCGCACGTTTCTCTGACGCGGCCGGGTTCCGGCGGAATCAGAAACTATGAAGAAATGGCCACGAAACTCGCGGCCACAACCGGGGCGCGTTCGGTGACTCCGGCGGTTTATCAGACGGTGTTGCTCTCGTTCGCAGGGCAGGCGCGCGGTGTCGTAACAAAAGGCATTGATCCGGAACGCGAGCGCCGAAGTGATGAGGCCCTGCAACGCATCATCGCGGGACGGCTGGATTTTTCGCCGGACGCCGACGGCATTGACGCGCTCTTGATCGGCAAACAGCTTGCCGAGGAGTGGAAGCTTTCGCCCGGCGATTACGTAACCCTTACAAGTCCGCAGGGGAGATTGACGCCGTTCGGATTGGTGCCACGGACGCGCAGGTTCCGCGTCACCGGGGTATTCGATTCGGGCTTTTACGATTACGACGAGAATTGGTGCTTCCTAACACTCGGTGCGGCGCAGGGACTCTCCGGCGCGGGAGACGTCGTGAACGTCCTGGAATTCCGGCTGAAGCAGCCGGAACGCGCGGGCGAAATCGCGGAACAGGTCCGGCAAGCTGCCGGGCAAGGTTTTTCGGCAAGCACATGGATGGAGGAGAACCGCGCGTTGTTCCGGGCGCTGCGTCTTGAAAAACTGGTCACGGCCATCTTCATCGGGCTGATCACTTTTGTCGCGGGACTCAACATTTTAGTGGTGCTCTCGATGACGGTGACGGACAAAGCGCGCGACATCGCCGTGCTTATGTCCATGGGGGCGCGACGCAAACAGATTCGCACGATTTTTCTCTGGGAGGGAATCACCATTGGAGCGGCGGGTACGCTCTTGGGTCTCGCGATCGGCTATGCTTTCTCGTTGATCGCCGGCAGTTATCATCTCATCCCGCTCGATCCGCAGGTGTACGCGGTCCCCTACGTTCCTTTCCATCCAAGCGTTTTCGATGGTTTGTGGATCACGATGGTGGCGATGGGCATTTCTGTGGTGGCAACTATGATTCCGGCGCGCGCCGCGGCGCGGCTCCTTCCGGTGGAGATCCTTCGGTATGAATAGAGAGCAGGAATGGTGCGGCAATAACTCTCTTCTAGCGGCGATTTGGCGGGCAATTTGCTTGTAGTATAGATCAGAGGCAGGCGGGTAGAACCGGGGCGCATCCCTCAACCCTCGGTGTTTTCGATACCCACCGCAAGATGTTGAAAATAGGAAGATTATTGGTGTTTCAGTTTGGTTCAAAAGTGCCTATTTTTCGGCTGGCATTTGACTGGCGGAAATGGGAAACACTTTGGGTCGTCTGACTCACAGCTTTAAGAGGTGTTGCTCGGCACGGGGATTGCTCAAGAAGCATCTAATTGAAGGTAAGGGACGACGCATTGGTTAGGACGCGAAGCGCCATAGCAAAATGATGCAAAGCACTCAGGACGGAACCGTACAGGCGCCAGGCGATTTGCGGCACGCGAGCGTCGTGCTGGAAACGCGCGGGCTGAAAAAGGTTTATGGCAGCGGCGAAAAAAGTCTTGCGGTTTTGGTGGATGCGAATCTGATCCTGCGGCAAGGAGAAATGGTGGCCATTGTTGCGCCGTCCGGAGCGGGCAAAAGCACCCTGCTGCATCTGCTGGCCGCGCTAGACACGCCAACGAGCGGTACAGTATACTTCGCAACGAAAGCCATAGAAACAAAGGATGACGCGGCGCTGGCGGAGTTTCGAAATCGCGCCGTGGGATTTTTGTGGCAGCGCCATCAGTTGCTGCCGGATTTTACGGCTGCGGAAAACGTAGCCATGCCGCTGCTGCTGCGCGGCGAGAATTTCGCTTCTGCGCTGGGGATGGCGCGGAAGTGGCTCGCGGAGGTTGGCTTGGAGAATCGAGCCGATCACCGCGCAGGGGAACTCTCCGGAGGGGAACAGCAGCGCGTCGCGATTGCCCGGGCGCTCGTCACCGGGCCGTCAGTGCTGCTGGCAGATGAACCTACCGGAGATCTGGACGAGCAGAATGCTTGGGCCGTGTTCGAGCTGCTGGAACGACTGCACCGCACGCACAAGTTGACGTCGCTGATTGCGACGCACAATTTGGCGCTCGCCGCGCGGTGTGACCGGATTCTGGGGCTGGAACATGGCGTTCTGCAAACTCGCAAGGCTGCGGCCTCCGCGAGCGGGGTCCCTGGGGGAGAAGCGAGCTAACGTGTTCGAACGTTATACGGAAAAAGCGCGACGCGTCATATTTTTTGCGAGGTACGAAGCCAGCCAGTATGGCAGCCCGTACATCGAGACGGAGCATTTGCTGCTCGGTTTGATGCGCGAGGACAAGGCGCTGGCGAACCGCTTCCTGCGGCAGCAGGGATCGATCGAGTCCATCCGCAAAGAGATTGAAGCGCGCATCACCATCCGCGAGCGCATCTCCACTTCAGTGGAAGTGCCGCTGAGCGCGGAGTGCAAACGCATCCTTAATATGGCGGCGGAAGAGGCGGAGCGGCTCGGCCATAAGCACGTGGGCACCGAGCATTTGCTGCTCGGCATCCTTCGCGAAGAAAAGTGCTTCGGCGCGGAAATTTTGATGGAGCGCGGACTGCGGCTCTCCACTTTGCGCGAGGAGCTGGCGCGCACCTCTGGTGAAAAAGCCACGGCGGCGCGGCCGAAGGAAACCTCGTTGCTTGCGGAATTCAGCCGCGACCTCACGCAAGCCGCTGGCGAAGGTTCGCTCGACCCGCTCGTGGGCCGCGAAGGCGAAGTGGAGCGAGTCATTCAGATTCTCTGCCGGCGGACGAAGAACAACCCAGTGTTGATTGGCGAGCCCGGCGTGGGCAAGACGGCCATCGTGGAGGGACTCGCGCAACGGATTTCGGATGGCGATGTTCCACCGTTCCTTGCCGACAAGCGCATTCTTTCGCTTGATCTCTCGCTGATCGTTGCAGGAACGAAGTACCGTGGACAATTCGAAGAGCGGCTGAAGACAATCATGAAGGAATTGATGGAGAACCAGAATTCCATCATCTTTATTGATGAGCTGCACACGCTGGTAGGGGCTGGCTCGGCGGAAGGATCGCTGGACGCTGCGAATATCCTGAAGCCGGCGCTTTCGCGCGGCGAAATTCAGTGCATTGGTGCAACGACACCCGGCGAATACCGCAAGTCGGTCGAGAAGGACCGCTCGCTCGAGCGCCGCTTCCAGTCCGTCAAAGTTCCCGCTCCTAACGAGGAAGAAGCCATTCTGGTGATTCAGGGTATTCGCGAACGTTATGAAAAATTCCACGCCGTTAGTTACACCGACGAAGCCCTGCGCTATTCCGTTTATCTTTCGAACCGTTATATCCCGGACCGTTTCCTTCCGGATAAGGCCATCGACCTGATCGACGAAGCCGGGGCGCGCGTGAAGCTGCGCCAGGCCACCGTTCCGGAAGAAGTCGGTGAAGTGCAGAAGCGCGTGAAATTTATCACGCACCGCATGGAAACGGCCATCGCCAATCATGAATTCGAAAAGGCCCGCTTCTATTCCGAAGAAGAGCGCAAGGAAAAGGAAAACCTGCGCGGTCTGCGCGAGCGATTCAAGCTCGACGATGCCTCCACCGGCATCGTGACGCGCGAGGATATCGAAGAAGTGGTTTCGCGCTGGACGGGCATCGGCGTCACCTCCATTAAAGAAGATGAGCAGCAGAAGCTGTTGCGCATGGAGCCGGAGCTGCACAAGCGGGTCATCAGCCAGGACAAGGCCATTACGGCGCTGGCACGCGCCATCCGCCGCAGCCGCGCGGGCCTCAAGTCACCCTTGCGTCCCGTGGGTTGCTTCTTTTTCCTCGGGCCGACCGGCGTCGGGAAGACGGAAGTCGCGCGGCGTTTGGCGGAATTCCTGTTTGGCTCCGAGAAGTCGCTGGTGCGTTTCGATATGTCGGAGTTCATGGAGAAGCACTCGGTCTCGAAGCTCATCGGCGCGCCTCCAGGGTACGTGGGCTACGAAGAAGGCGGTCAGTTGACGGAGCGCGTTCGCCGGACACCGTATTCGGTGATCCTGCTGGATGAAATCGAAAAGGCGCATCCGGACGTCTTTAACATTTTGTTGCAGGTGTTCGAAGACGGCCAGTTGACGGACGGGCTTGGCAATACGGTGGATTTCCGGAACACGATCATCATCATGACGTCCAATCTTGGCGCGCGGCATTTGCAGAAGCGCACGTCGATGGGCTTCCAATCCGGCGCGGATGAAGCCGGGCAGAAGAGCATGGAAGATATGGTGATGAACGAGGTAAAGCGGGTGTTCAATCCGGAGTTTCTCAACCGGTTGGACGAAGTGATTATTTTCAATCCGCTCGGCGATGAAGACCTGCTCCGCATCATTGATTTGCTGGTGGGCCAGCTGAACGACACGCTGATTCACCGGCAGGTGCAGATCGTGGTATCGCCGGAAGCACGGCAGTGGATACTCGAGAAAACGTGTGCGGACCGCAATTACGGTGCTCGTCCGCTGCGCCGGGCTTTGCAGAAGTATGTAGAAGACCCGCTCTCCGAGGCGCTGATCCAGGGTGGAATTCAGAGGCCCGCGACACTCCAGATTTACGTCGCCGGGGAAGGCCTTTCTTTCCGGCCCGTTGGTGAGGCAACCCCGGTCGTCCACTAGCGAATCTGACACAGCGTTGATAGGTGGCCCCGGCCAGGCCGGGGTCAACGTACAGCCGGCCCATACCGGGTCCGGCGGGAGAAGAACAACTTGTGTTCGGGGGCGCGGCCTTGACGACCTCATCGGCCGCTTACAGAAAAGTCTGCTCGCCGTTTGGAGTTTTAGCGGCTCGTGTGACGCGAATCATTGCGGTCGTGTTCCTTGTCGCGATCGCGTCACCGGCGGCGCCGCGAGAAAATCTCCATGCGGACGCATCTCCGTCTTCCACTTCCATTCTTTTCTCTGCTTCCATTGATTGGACGACCGGCAAGGATGTCATTGAGGATCACTCTTCCTCCGAGCCGCAGGCGGCCGCCGCGCAACGGCAGTTTGTCATTGAGCGCATCGATTTCATCGGCAACCGCCGCGTGCGCAGCGACACGCTGAGCGCGCGCATCTTCAGCCGCAAAGGCGACGTGTACAACGAAGAGACACTGCGCCGCGATTTTCAGGCGTTGTGGAACACGCAGTTTTTTGAAGACGTGAAACTCCGCGTCGAAGATTCACCCAACCTCCCCAACGGCAAAAT